>NZ_VPCE01000016.1:0-79880 GCF_013418335.1 Acinetobacter sp. YH12145
GCGACTCATAAGTGCTCGGTTATATGCGGGCCAATTGGTTGTGCGGTAGATTTTGTGTGCAGGCTTCTTCATTTGAAAATTATATCGCTGAAAAAGCCTTTACAGATAGGTTTGTGCAACAAAGCCAATTACATAGAGAAGATGTTCAAGAATTTTTACAAGACGGTAATACATTAATAATTAAATTGAAAAATGGTGAAGTAATTACCATTGAGAATTTTTTTGCACAATATGAAGACGGTTTAGTTTCTGATTTAGTATTTGAAGATGATGAATGTGCATTCTTATGGTTCGATTTTACGAATGGTGTTGCGAGCTTTAAAGAAATTGCAGGTTTAGAAGTTTTATTACCACCAGCATCTTCTAGTTTTGGTGGGTTAGTACCATGGTTAGTGGGTGGTGGTTTAGTTGCTGGCGGGATTGGTTTGGCTGGTGGTTCAGGTGGTAGCAGTTCATCAAAACCACCGGTAGAACGTCCACAAGTTGAAGTCAGCATTACGCCTGATGGCACGATTGTTTTGACCTATCCGAAGAATACTGATCCAAATTCTATTACGACCGATAAAATCATTGTCAAAGATCCAAATGGCAATGACATCGTGGTTGACTTTGGTACACCAGTCACTCAGCAGGACGGTACAATCACTGTAACCGGTAAAGTCCCAGCAGGTATAGACGGTACGATCACTGTGACTGTACCTGAAGGTTCATACGAAGACGTAACAGGTAATCCGGGTGTTGAGGGTCAGGACACAACGACTGTAGATACGATTGCGCCTGAAGTTGCTGTAACAGTGACCTCTTCATCTACGAACCATACTTCAGCAACGGCTACATTTACCTTTACAGAAAAAATTGATCCTGCAACTTTCTCTACGAATGATTTGATTGTTACAGGTGGCAAGGTTGTTGGCACTATTACCCAAGTCGATGAATTTACGTGGACTGTTGAACTTAAAACTGAGCCAGGTGTAACCGTATCTGTTGAAGTGAAAGATGACAGTTATAGCGACGTTGCGGGCAACACAGGTAAGGGTGATCAAGATCAATTGATTACACTTAAAATTACCGGTGTAACGCCAAATACAGATTCGAATGGCGATGATATTACTGTTATTACAGGTAAGACTGAACCCAATAGTGAAGTGAGTGTGCTCATTCCGGGTCAAGATACACCATTAACAGTACAATCAGGCCCAGATGGTCTGTGGGAATTAACAGTTCCGGGTATTTTGAAAGATGGTAACGAAGTTACTGCGACAACCACTTATGAAGATAAAAATGGTGATGTCGTTAGCACTGGTGATGAAGTTGAATTGCCATTCGTTTATATCGATGTTGTGGCCGGTGATGATGTCATCAACGAAACTGAACTGGATGATTTAACTGAAACTATAGACGGTCAAAACTTTATTACAGTGACAGGTACGATCAGTAATCCAGCAGCAGATTTGGTTGTGAACTTTAATGGTACGCCTTATAGCGGTTCACAAGTGACTGTGACTCTACAAGGCCAATGGAGCATCCGTGTTCCAGTTGCAGATGTAAAAGAAAGCAACACCGTGACTGCACAAGCAACCACAGATACAGCAACGTCAAATACAGCTGAACGTCAACCTGGTTTAGATAATCAAGCACCGACTGTGACTGTTGAAATTACTGAACAAGGTCTGATTAGCATTAAATACGAATCGGATGTTAATCCTTCAACGGTTGATGTTGCCGATTACACAGTGGTTGATCAGTTCGGTAAGAAAGTTACTGTGGAATACACAGTGTCTGAAGATGGGTTAACCGTTACAGGTAAAATCACAAGCCCAGTGGATGGCAAAGTGACTGTACTTGTACCAAAAGACAGTTATCAAGATTTCAGTGGTAACAATGGTACTAAAGGTTCTGCAAGTGAATCTGTCGATACAACTTCACCTACAGTAAATGTGACCATTACACCGCAAGGTAAAATTGTGGTGACTTATGAAGATGATGTTGATCCGAAGACTATTGATCCAAAAGACATCGTTGTTAAAGATCCATCAGGCAATGTGATCACTGTTGAGTTAACACCATCTGCAGATGGCTTAACGTACACAGGTCAAGTGCCAGAAGGTATTGACGGTAAGGTAACGGTTTCAGTTCCTACAAATTCATACGAAGACTTAACAGGTAATCCGGGTAAAGCTGGAACAGGCGAAGGAGATGTGGATACAGATCGTCCACAAGTTGAAGTAACGGTAACACCTGAAGGTCAAATCGTCGTGACTTATCCTGAAGATACCGATCCAACGACTATTGATCCTCAAGACATTATCGTTAAAGACCCATCAGGTAATGACATCACTGTAACGTTAACACCATCAGATAATGGCTTAACGTATACAGGTCAAGTGCCAGAAGGTATCGACGGTACAGTAACGGTTGAAGTGCCAGAAGGTTCATACGAAGATGTAACAGGTAACCCTGGTAAAGTCGGTGAAGGTGAAGGCTCTGTTGATACAGACCGTCCACAAGTTGAAGTGACGGTGACTCCTGAAGGTCAAATCATCGTGACTTATCCTGAAGACACTGACCCAGCGACCATTGATCCAAAAGACATCGTTGTCAAAGATCCAGCGGGCAATGACATCACGGTAACGTTAACCCCATCAGAAGATGGCTTAACTTATACAGGTCAAGTGCCAGAAGGTATCGACGGTACAGTAACGGTTGAAGTACCAGAAGGTTCATACGAAGATGTAACGGGTAACCCAGGTAAAGTGGGTGAAGGTGAAGGCACTGTAGATACAGACCGTCCACAAGTTGAAGTAACGGTAACGCCTGAAGGTCAAATCATCGTTGAATATCCTACAGATACTGATCCAACGTCGATCACAACAGATAAGATTGTGGTGAAAGACCCTGAAGGTAATGAAATCACTGTGACTTTAACACCGTCAGAAGGCGGCTTAACCTATACAGGTCAAGTTCCAGATGGTGTGGATGGCACAGTTACTGTTGAAGTTCCTGAAAATTCTTATGAAGACCTTACAGGTAACCCAGGTAAAGCTGGTGAAGGCAAAGGTGATGTCGATACAGATGGTCCACAAGTCGAAGTGACTGTGACACCTGAAGGTCAAATCATTGTTGAATATCCTACAGATACCGATCCAACGTCGATCACGACAGATAAGATTGTGGTGAAAGACCCTGAAGGTAATGAGATCACTGTGACCTTAACACCGTCAGAAGGCGGCTTAACCTATACAGGTCAAGTGCCAGAAGGTATCGACGGTACAGTAACAGTTGATGTTCCTGAAAACTCGTATGAAGACCTTACAGGTAATCCGGGTAAAGCAGGCGAAGGCAAAGGTGATGTCGATACAGACCGTCCACAAGTCGAAGTGACTGTGACACCTGAAGGTCAAATCGTCGTGACTTATCCTGAAGATACTGATCCAACGTCAATCACGACAGACAAGATCGTGGTGAAAGATCCTGAAGGTAATGAAATCACTGTGACTTTAACACCGTCAGAAGATGGCTTAACGTATACAGGTCAAGTGCCAGAAGGTATCGACGGTACAGTAACGGTTGAAGTTCCTGAAAACTCGTATGAAGACCTTACAGGAAATCCGGGTAAATCAGGCGAAGGCAAAGGCTCAGTGGATACAGATCGTCCACAAGTGGGTGTAGAAATCACTCCGAATGGCGATATTATCCTGACTTATCCTGAAGATACTGATCCAACGACTATTGGTACTAGCACGATTACGGTTGAAGGTCCTAAAGGCCCAATCACAGTTGAATTTGGTACGCCTGAAGTACAAACAGATGGCACTGTTGTTGTGACCGCGAAAGTCCCTGAAGGTGTTGACGGTCAAGTGACTGTTACCGTTCCAGAAGGTTCGTATGAAGACTTGACTGGCAATCCGGGTAAAGTAGGTGAAACTCAAGGCAATGTCGATACTGACCGTCCAAGTGTTGAAATCACCTTAACACCACAAGGTTCGATTGTTATTCAATATGAAGACGATGTCGATCCAACTACGATTGATCCAAAAGACATCGTGATTACAGATGAAAATGGTAATCCGATTAAAGTTGAATTAACGGTATCTCCAGATGGTTTAACCCTGACAGGTCAAATTCCGCCAAATGTAGATTCAAAAGTAACCGTGATCGTGCCTGAAGGCAGTTACCAAGATAAAACAGGTAATGAAGGTCAATATGATATCGACAGTAAATTAGTTGATACTGATGTTCCTGAAGTGACTGTAACGGTTGATCCGCAAGGTAATATCACCGTGACTTATCCTGAAGATACCGATCCGAAAACCATTAATCCAGATGCGATTGTGGTGAAAGATCCTGAAGGTAACGAGATCACTGTAGAGTTAACGCCATCACCAGACGGCTTAACGTATACTGCTAAAGTACCTGAAGGGATCGACGGTAAAGTGACTGTTGATGTACCAGCAGGCTCTTATGAAGATTTGACAGGAAACCCAGGTACACCAAGTACAGGTAAATATCCTGTCGATACTATCGCGCCAACTGTTGAAATCACTTTAACGCCTACAGGCGATATCGTGGTGAAATTTGAAGATGATGTTGATCCGAAATCGATTGATCCTGAAACAATTATTATCACTGATAAAGACGGTAAACCTGTTGAGGTGACGCTAACACCTTCTGAAGATGGTTTGACTTATACAGGTAAAATCCCTTCAGGTGTGGATGAGCAAATTACAGTTGAAGTTCCAACAGGTTCATACACTGACTTGGTGGGTAACCCAGGTGTAACTGATAAAGAAACTGTAGATGTAGATACTATTGCGCCAACAGTGATTGTCGATATTATTGCTCAAGCGACTGATAGCAAAGCAACAGCGACTTTCGAGTTCAGCGAGAAAATTGATCCTGCAAGCTTCAGCTCTGCTGACTTGAAAGTGACAGGTGGTCAAATTGTTGGTCAGCCAACCTATAACGAAACCACAGGTCTATGGTCAGTTGAACTGAAAGTTGAACCAGGTCAAACCGTGACTGTTGAAGTTCTTCCTGAAAGTTATACAGATGAAGCAGGCAATAAAGGTGCAGGCGATAGTGATCGTTTAATCACGGTTAATATCACAGCTGTTACACCAAATACCACTGAAGACGGCACGCACGTGACAGTGATTACAGGTAAAACTGAGCCGGGTCATGATGTGGTTGTGACTTTGCCTGATGGTACAGAATTACCACCAGTGAAAGCAGGTCTAGATGGTACTTGGACAACAACGACTGAACTTCCATTAAAAGATGGTGATGATCTTTCTGCGTCTACAACAGACCAAGATGGCAACCCAACGAAAGACACCGTGTCTTTACCATTGATTTCGATCAATGTGATTGCGGGTGATGATGTCATTAATGAAGAAGAAATGGCTGAATTGACCGATGAAGATGGTAACTTCATTATCACCGGTACAATTTCGAACCCGAATGCGGCTATTACTGTCGATGTTAATGGCACTGAATATACTGTTGATCCTGCGGATATTACGCCTACAGGTCAGTGGACACTGAAAGTTCCTGCAACTGAAATCAAACCGGAAAACTCAATTACTGCAACTGCGAAAACAGATACAGTGACTTCAGAACCTGCAATTCGTAACCCAGGTTTAGACAATGATGCACCAACAGTTCAAATTGACATCACTCCACAAGGTGAGATCAAAGTAACATTTGCACCAGATGTTGATCCTGCAACGATTGATCCAAAAGACTTCGTGATTACAGGTCTAGACGGCAAACCAGTGGTGATTGATTTCACGCCATCTGAAGATCGTTTGACTTATACCGGTCAAGTGCCTACAGGTGTAGATACCTCGATTACAGTAAAAGTGCCTGAAGCATCTTATTCTGATAAAGCGGGTAACCCAGGTGAAGAAGGTTCTGAAACAGTTACAGTGGATACAGCCCCGCCTGTAGCAGAAGTGACTGTGACACCAGATGGTAAGATCACTATTACATATCCAGATGACACAAATCCTGACACTATTGATACCACAGGTATTATTGTGGAAGGTCCAGATGGTGAAGTGATTCCGGGTGTAACCTTTGAAGAACAACCTGATGGTACATATACAGCGAAAGTGCCTGAAGGCATCGATGGCGACATCGTCGTGAAAGTGCCTGCGGGTTCTTATGGAGACACTATGGGCAACTCAGGCGAACCTGTAAAACAACCAGCTACGGTAGATACAGAATCTCCAGTCGTTGATGTTCAAATCGATGAAAACGGTAAGATCACACTGACTTATCCAGAAGATACTGATCCTGACACGATTGATACGACAGGTATTGTTGTTGAAGGTCCTAAAGGCCCAATTTCTGATGTGACTTTCGAAAAACAACCAGATGGTACCTACACTGCGAAAGTACCTGAAGGTGTTGATGGCGAGATCGTTGTGAAAGTACCTGCGGGTTCTTATGAAGACACTACAGGTAACTCAGGTGAGCCAGTTGAACAACCGGGTACTGTGGATACAGATACACCAACAGCAACTGTAACCATTACTCCAGACGGTAAGATCACTGTCACTTATCCTGATGATGTCGATCCATCGACAATTACAGAAGAGTTGATCGTGGTCGAAGGTCCAAAAGGTCCAATCGAAGTACCATTTACACCACCAGTGAAACAACCAGATGGTTCATACGTGGTAACAGGTGAAGTGCCTGAAGGTACAGATGGCGAAATCGTAGTGAAAGTACCTGCGGGTTCTTATGAAGACACTACAGGCAACTCAGGCGAGCCAGTTGCTCAACCGGGTACTGTAGATACAGATACACCAACGGCTGAAGTGACGATTACACCTGACGGTAAGATCACTGTGACTTATCCAGATGATGTCGATCCATCGACAATTACTGAAGATAAGATCGTAGTTGAAGGTCCAAATGGTCCAATCGAAGTACCATTTACACCTGCTGTGAAACAACCAGATGGTTCTTATGTAGTGACTGGTGAAGTTCCTGAAGGTACAGATGGTGACATCGTCGTGAAAGTCCCTGCGGGTTCTTATGAAGACACCACAGGAAATTCAGGCGAGCCTGTTGAAAAACAAGGAACGATTGATACTGAATCTCCAGCGGCTGAAGTGACTATTGAACCGAATGGTGAAATTATCGTTACATATTCACCTGATGCGGATAAAACAACCATCGATCCAGCTGACATTGTGGTGAAAGATAGCAAGGGCAATACCATTGTGGTTGATTTTGTTCCATCAAATGATGGCTTGACTTACACAGGTAAAGTGCCAACTGCGATTGATGAAAATATCACAGTAACTGTGCCTGAAAATAGCTTTAAAGACACCACTGGTAATGACAATACGACTTCGGTAAAAACTGACCCTGTCGATACGATTGCACCAAAAGTTGAGGTCGTGATCACGCCAGAAGGTCAAATCACACTGAAATACGAAGATGATGTTGTTCCATCGACCATTGATACCTCAAAAATTGTGATTGTTGATGGTAATGGTAAATCTGTACCTGTGACATTTACACCGAGCGAAAACGGCTTGACTCTCGTTGGTCAAGTTCCTGATGGTATTGATAGTCAAATTACTGTGACTGTACCAAGTGGTTCGTATCAAGATGAAGTGGGTAATAAAGGCGGTAAAGGCAGCACGTCAAAACCTGTCGATACTCAGTCTCCTGAAGTAGAAATCAGCATTACTCCTGACGGTAAAATCACCATTACTTATCCAGATGATGTCAATCCTGACAGCATTGAAGAAGGTAAAATTGTTGTTGAAGGTCCAAATGGTCCAATCGAAGTACCATTTACCCCACCAGTGAAACAACCTGATGGTTCATATGTGGTGACAGGTGAAGTTCCTGAAGGTACAGATGGTAATGTGACTGTTAAAGTTCCAACAGACAGTTATGAAGATACCTTAGGTAATCCAGGTGAAGAGGTTGACACGACGGTTCCTGTCGATACCATTCCACCTAAAGCCGAAGTGACTGTTACACCAGATGGTAAGATCACTGTGACTTATCCAGATGATGTAGATCCAAATACGATTGTGGAAGAGTCAATAACAGTAACTATTCCAGATCCAACGGACCCAAATAAAACAATCGATATACCTGTGACATTTAATCCACCAGTAAAACAACCTGATGGCTCTTATGTGGTAACGGGTGAAGTTCCTCCGGGTGTAGATGGCACAGTAACAGTGACCGTTCCGGGTACCTCTTATGAAGATGAATCGGGTAACCCTGGTGAACCAAATTCAGGTAATGGTAAAGTCGATACCGACGTACCAACTGCAATTGTGACAATTCAACCGAATGGTGACATTGTTATTAAATACCCTGAAGATACCAACCCAGATTCGATTGATACATCGACGATCACTTTCACTGATAAAGATGGCGATCCAGTAGTGGTTGAATTAACACCTTCTACAGATGGCAAGACCTTTACAGGTAAAGTACCGAACGGAAATGATACGGATATTACAGTTAGTATTCCGACTGGTAGTTATACCGATGAAACGGGTAATCCGGGCGCTCAGGTTGATGTCACTGAACCAGTGGATACCATTGCACCTAATGTTGATATCGATATCACACCAAATGGTCAGATTACTTTAACGTTTGACGATGATACGGTTCCAAGTACCATCCAAACTGGAAAAATCACAGTTACTGACAAGTCTGGTAATCCTATCGTTGTTGAATTTGTCCCAAGTCAAGATGATCCGCTTGTATTGGTAGGTCGTGTTCCTGAAGGTACTGAAACTGGTATCGTGGTGACTGTTCCAGCGGGTAGTTATCAAGATGATGTAGGTAACAAAGGTACTTTAGATCAAGATTCTGCTGATGTAGATGCTGTACCGCCTGTCGCTGTAGTAACGATTACACCAGACGGTAAGATCACTGTGACTTATCCTGATGATGTTGATCCATCAACAATTACAGAAGAGAAGATCATTGTAGAAGGTCCAAATGGTCCAATCGAAGTACCATTTACGCCGCCAGTGGAACAACCTGATGGTTCTTATATCGTGACTGGTGAAGTACCTCCGGGTGTTGATGGTGACATTACAGTAACTGTCCCAACAGATAGCTATGAAGATAAATCAGGCAATCCGGGTGAGGACGTTACAACGACAGAAACACCTGTAGATACTGTTCCACCAAAAGCTGAAGTGACGATTACACCAGATGGTAAGATCACTGTGACTTATCCTGATGATGTTGATCCATCGACGATTACAGAAGAGAAGATCATTGTTGAAGGTCCAAAAGGTCCAATCGAAGTACCATTTACGCCGCCAGTGGAACAACCTGATGGTTCTTATATCGTGACTGGTGAAGTACCTCCGGGTGTTGATGGTGACATTACAGTAACTGTCCCAACAGATAGCTATGAAGATAAATCAGGCAATCCGGGTGAGGACGTTACAACGACAGAAACACCTGTAGATACTGTTCCACCAAAAGCTGAAGTGACGATTACACCAGACGGTAAGATCACTGTGACTTATCCTGATGATGTTGATCCATCAACAATTACAGAAGAGAAGATCATTGTAGAAGGTCCAAATGGTCCAATCGAAGTACCATTTACGCCGCCAGTGGAACAACCAGATGGTTCTTATATCGTGACTGGTGAAGTACCTCCGGGTGTTGATGGTGACATTACAGTAACTGTCCCAACAGATAGCTATGAAGATAAATCAGGTAATCCGGGCGAGGACGTTACAACGACAGAAACACCTGTCGATACCATTCCTCCATCAGTTGAAATTGAGCTTGAAAAGAAAGATCTAACTGATCCTGAAGTTACTATTAAGTTTTCAGAAGTTCCTTGCGGTGCAGATGGTCAGCCATTGAATGCTGCTCAAATTAAAAATTTAGTCGCAAAAGCAGGATTTGAATTTGATGCAGAATTAACATCTAATGATGGTGGGTTTACTTGGATTGCACCTATTACTTACACTGGCGGTGATGTTTCTGCAAAAATTCCTGATGGATCTTATTTTGATGCATCTATAAACCAAGGTTTAGGTGATGTGGATAATCTTATTGCACCTGTGATTGAATTAAATACGCCATCAGTATCGATTCCTGTAACTGGGACAAATAGTTTTGAAAATGGAACATTGACATCAGATAAAACACATTCAATGAAAGTGGATTTAACTGGGGTAGATGGTGCGCAGGTAAGAGCTGTTATTAATTTAGATACAATTGATAACTCGTTTGGTCTAACTGTAAATGGAGTATCATTAACTGGAAATAAAGTTATCCAGTTACAAACCAGTGATACGACACACAGTAAAAATCAAGTTTTCTTACAAACAGCTGACGGTAAAATTTTAGGTGATGTTTCTACAACTCAACCATGGACGAAAAATGAAAATGGTTTACCACGTATTCAAATCGTGGTAACAGAAGATGGTGTCCGTTTCTTTGGTACTGTTACAACTAAAGCAACAGAGTTAGTAGAGTTATTCTTGGCTGACTCAAGTGTCATTAAATTGCCTGACTTTAAGACTGGAACGAATACGATCGATGTGATTAATTACAATGGTGTCAATATCGATGGTATGAGTGGTTCATTGAATGTCTATTCTGGTGAGTCTTTCCAATTAAGCGATGCTGATAACCCTGATGCACAATATTCAAAAGTTGTAGTGAAACTTACCGAAGGGGATGGAGTCGTTATGACACCTGTCCTACCAAAAGGTATGATTGCAGAGCTTTCTGCGGATGGTAAATCGTTAACTTTGAAAGCTACAAATAGCACTCTATCTGCTGCTGATTTTGAGGATGCTCTACAGAACTTAATCTTTAAAGCATCAACAGATGGTCAACGTAAATTTGAAATTACTGTATATGATGAAGATGGCGTGCCATCTAAACCAATTACTACAACTACAAATTATGATGATGCATCAGGTCGAGTGCCTCTTGATACCACGAGTAAGGAGGCGATCGTTGATCCAACAGATCCAACAGATCCAACAGAAAACGGCGCCGTGGCTAATGTGGTAGAACTTGTCGAAGCAGCGAACGGGACTTTTGATAGCACACTTCCTGGTCTCTCTGAATTAGAGCGCAAGGCTAATGGTGATTATGTAGTTACTACCGATGCTGTGGATACAAAAGTAACGGATTACTATAAAGAATATGTCGCTGCTATGGATATTGTCCGTGCTGCAAATCCAGGAAAAACGGATGATCAGCTTTATAATGAGTTTGGTAATGCAATCAATAACTTAAACTTAAGTAATTACAGTGGTGAAGAAAATACTCATAATATTTATGTAGTAGATTTGGATGCATTAATTTCATTAGGTTTAAGTACCGATAAAATACCAACTCGTATGAATGGTTCTCGTGGAAAAGACAGTGATTGGGTGGTATTCAAAGAAGCATTTGATCCAAATGTGTTTGAAATTACATCTAAGATGCTTAACCCTGCGGAAGGCAACCTAAACCGTTTTGATGGTTACTTTATCAACGTCACTAAAAATGGCCAGACTTATCAATATGTCTTGAACAATGTTCAAGGTGTAATTTTTGATGATGGAACCACTTTGACATATGATGAAAAAGGTAACGTAACACTTTACTCAAGTTTTGATTTAACATTGAGTACTGAGTTATTAGGCTCTTCACAAACATCAGAATCTCTATATGGTGTGAAATTTAAAGCAGATGAGCTATTAAAATCAGTTACCGTAAATATTCAGAACGTTGGTGATGTTAGTTATTCTCCAGAAGTGTATTACAAGGGGCAGCTAATCAAACCTGATGCGGATGGTTGGTTCACAATTACTGATTCAACTTCATCTATTGCAAAAGAATTTGATGTCACAATCAAAATTCCAAATCATTTATATGCTGACAATACTGGTATTTATACAAGTGCAACAGCATTTAAAGATGCATTAGACGCAGCTTTACATGCAGAAGGCAGTGTTGTACCAGTACAGGATGCACCAGTAGTTGCAGCACGCATGATGAGCTTTGATTTTGCTGAAGAGTCTAGTGATATCTTTAGTATTCTCAATGAAACACATGATACTAATGACGGTGTTGTAAACGTAAACGGTTTCACTGTCGGTGACTCAGCAGACTTAATCGACATCTCATCATTACTTTCTGACGATGCAACTGAAGCGAATCTCGCAGAGTTTGTAACAGTAGCATATGACGAAGAAACTGATTCAGCTGTGATTTCAATTGACCGTGATGGCACATCAGGTACGGAATATGAATCACAAGATCTTGTGGTCTTGCTCAATCAAACGAGCAAAGTCGAACTAGATGACCTAATCAACAATAATCAAATTATTTACTAATAATTTGATGAACTAAAAAGCACCTTCGGGTGCTTTTTTTTGCTTCCCAAAAAGTGAATGCAGATTGAAGACTTAATTTTAATCAACAACTCATCGGAATTAAAACAAATACGCTATATCTACACTTGTATATTGAATAAGCTTTCTTTGTGCTTAAAAAGCGACACTTATCTGATGACGTAGCTCAAAAGGTATGCATAAAAACAAATCAATGGACAATAAAAATGAATAAGAATCTCTGGATTAGGACACTTCTTTCGATGACAATCATGGTGTCTCCACTCACTTTCGCAGCGACTAGCACTGCGCCAATTCCACCTAATAGCCAGCAAGTTTTTTTTGTGGGTAATAACTGGGATGGTACGGTTACAGTCATCAATCCTTCAAAAAACTATCAAAAAGTTGGTGTCATCAATATGGTGCCTGACAAAAAAGAACGGCTCACTGAGATTTACCTCAATCCAGTAAAGTTGATCGCCTATAGCTATATTCGTAATACGGCAGGAGAGGGAAATGATCAATTGGTCGATGACATGTATTCCACACCAGATGGCAAATCGGTGGTTGCATCACGCCCAAGTTATGCAGATGTAGTCTCGATTAACATTGCAACAGGGAAAATCAATTGGCGCACACCAGTTGAAGGTTTCCGAGCAGACCATATGGCAGTATCCCCTGATGGGCAACAAGTTGCTGTTTCAGCATCTTCAGGGAATGTTGTACATATAATTGATATCAACACGGGCAAAGAACTAGGACGTTTTGCGACGGGCGATAAACCACATGAAAATATCTATTTTGCCAACGGTACTAAAATCTTAAATTCAGCCATTGGTAATGTCGAAACAGCCATGGATGCATCTTGGCAAGACTTTACCAAAGGCAAACGCTACATCACGATCGCAGATGCTCAAAGCTATAAAGTCCTCAAAAAAATCGATTTTAGACCTGCTTTAGATGCTGTAGGACGTAAAGACCTGTCTAACTCAGTTCGACCGATTGTATTTAGTAAAGATGAATCCAAAATCTATGCTCAGGTCTCATTTTTTAATGGTCTGGTCGAATATGATCTCAATCAAGACAAAGTCACGCGCATTGCACAGCTTCCGGGAAGTACAACTATTCCCTCAGATCGCACTAAATGGGTGAATGACTCACGCCATCATGGGCTTTCAATCAGTGGAGATGGTGAAAAACTATGTGTTGCAGGAACCATGGATGATTATGCCACCATCGTCGATCGTAAAACTTTGACCGCGGCGAAACTGATTGCTGCGGGCAAACCGTATTGGGCAACGCAAAGCCCAGATGGTAAACGCTGTGTAATTTCTGAAAGTGCGACAGATGCAGTAACCGTGATTGATTTCGCGACAGGTGAAAAAGTCATCACTGTGCCTGTTGGCAATCACCCACAGCGCGTTCGTTTAGGTTATGCACCAGCAGGATGGGGCAGTCAGTAAAACAGTTTAATTCAAATGAAAATGTAAAATTCAGAGTCAAATCGGCTCTGAATTTTTTAAATATAAGAATGTATCTAGAGACTGCATCATGAATAAAAAATTGATAGCTTTAGGATTAACGTTTAGCTTGTTTTTAGGGTTGATGATTCTATTTTTAAAGCCAAAGCAAGAGCACGTAGAGCAGCAACAGACTCAACTGGATACACAAAAAGTTCTTAGCCCGCTTACAGTGCAAACCACTAATAATGCTTTAAATGATCAAAGTTCAAAACAAACACAAGAAAGACAAGATAAGGAAATGCACACCCAGTTATTACAGCAACGTGAACAGGTATTTCAACAATTTCAGCAATTAAACACGCTGATGAGTCAGGGACAGCAGCCGAATCAAAATCAAGTACTCGCTCTACTCGAGCAACAATATAACTTGGTTAAAAAAGGCGTCGTGAAATTGGATGAAGCCATTTCATCAATTCAATATTTACGACAAATACTTCCTGAAATGGACAGAGCTTTGGATAGACAGTTAGCTAAACTGGAACAACTCAAAAAATGAATTAACTTGAATAAATAAACTTTTAAACTAACCAAACTTAAATGAAATAATTAAGGTGAAGAACAAAAGTAGAGTGGCACGGAAATAGAATAGTAAATTAAAAAATGTTTTTTTAAATCAAATGCTTGTAATTTAAATAAGGATTTTGAAAATAAACACTCCGAAGATGCCGCTGCAAATGTCGTGACCCTGAACCCGATGAGTTCAAGGTGGACGCGACGTACACTCGCTGGGTTTCCCACTCGAGGAGGGCATACGCTCAGAATATACAGAACACATCCATAAGTTTAAGTATCGGCAGGGGATTAGACCTAGCTGGCGAACATCTCAGAGATGTGCTCAGTATAACGAATTCAGCGTTATTGGCAAATCACCAAACACTGACAAAGTGTTTAAAATGAAGCAATCGGGCAAAGTATAATCACTAAACCACCGATTAATCAGTCAATTCTTCAACTTGTTCCAAAATATTTTGCAACAAAAGTTCGCAGTTTGCATATTCTTGCAAACTCTTATTCATTGACAGGACTTCTTGCATTAATTCAAGTGCGACCATAATGATCAGCTTACTCGGTTCCATACGTGGTGCTTTACGACGAAATTCATCGTATTTGTCATTCAGTAATTGTGCTGCGCGTTCTAAATCGGCTTGTTGGTCAGAAGTAGTTGCTAAACGGAAACTATGACCTAGAACTTTTAAATCAACTGCAATTTGTTCACTCATGATCAAACTTCCTCATTACTTTCAGTCGGATGTGCCAATTGTTGAATTTCTTGCGCATGTTGATCTTGAGCTGTACCTAAAATAGCTAAACGTTGAATAATCGCTTCAACTTTTGCTTTGGCATGTTCATTTTTTTGTAATAAACGTTCACGTTCTTGCTGCAAACCTTGAATTTCTTGTTGAGCATGACGCTGTTCATTTTGCATCTTTTCTTTAACGATACGTAGCTCATTACGTTCTGCCAAAATTTCTTGAAAACGATTTTTTAGATCAGTACAGCTTTTTTCAAGACGGCTATATCGGTCAGCCAAAGCAGTTGCATCAGTATTCAGCTGTTGAAGTTGAGCACGTGAATCAGTTAATTGCTCATTCAGCGTATCAATTTCTTCTTGTTTGGAGGTGATAATACCGTTCTTATGTACAATTTGAGCATGATGGTGCTCATCAGACGAGTTTTTCTCATCTTGTAGGGCATTATTTTCGCTTTCAAATTGCGCCAGTCGCTTTTTTAAAACGCTAATATGCGCTTGGAGACGCTGTAATTCTTCTAACATAACGTAGTCGCACAGTCTTGCAAACAAAGGTAATATATACGAAGTATAGAGATTGGATAAGCGAATGCAAGACGATATTTCAGGTTGGTCAGATTGGTCCCAGAATTTTTCTAAAATTGAAGAAATTTCAAGCCCAAGTGAGTTACACGGTCTACTCACTGGTATAGTTTGTGTGTCACAACCCCCGAGTCGTGAAGAGTGGCAACAAATTTTAGCAACGCTTGATGTAGCTGAATTAGACGAAGATGCGGTGGCATTGTTGACTGAAGAAGCAGAAGATGTAGCTCATTCACTTTCAGATGATGAACTCGACTATCTTCCTTTATTACCAGATGATGATCACTTGCTAGGTGAGCGTGTGCAAGCCTTGGCAGATTGGTGTGCAGGTGTGGTTCTTGGTTTTGGTTTGGCGGCAGGTCATCTGCGCACCAATGAACAAGAATTGATTGAGCATTTACAGGATGTCGCTTCAGTAGAATTTGAAGATTCAGATGATGATGAAGAAGGTGAAGAAAGCTATCAGGAATTATACGAATTTGTTCGTTTAATCCCAGTGAGCCTTTCTATGGGACGTACCAAAGTTGATGTTTCAGAAACACCGTTGCTACAACTGAGCGCTAAAAATTCATCGGCTCAAGTGGGTAATGTGGTTGAAATGTTCACCCCACATCGTCCAAGCTAAGGCATTAATTTTGCTTATATCTATGTGAGGTATTACGTGTTTTTATACATTCCTCACATAGATTGAGAGATTCATATTCCATTGAATCAAAATTTAAACAATATCAGCTAGCAGGTATAAGAAGTATTTAAATGAAGAAATTAACTCAAGCGGATTTTCAAGAACGTCGAGACATCCTTGCGGGTGAAATGGGACTACGTAGTATTGCAATTATTGCCACGAGCAAAGAAGCCATGCGTAATCGCGACGCAGATTATAAATTTCGAGCTGATAGTAGTTTCTTTTATTTAACAGGTTTTGCTGAACCTGAAGCGGTTGCAGTGATTGAAACCTTTGATAGCGAAGAAGAAGGTTATAGCTATAGTTTGTTCTGCCGTGAACGTGACCGTGAAATGGAAATTTGGAATGGCTACCGTGCGGGTGTAGATGGGGCTGTAGAAGATTATGAAGCTGATGAGGCTTATGCCATTGATTTATTAGACGAAGAAATTTTAGAAAAATTACAAAATAAAGATAAATTATTCTACCGTATTGGGCAGCAACCAGATTTTGATGCTCGTGTGGCGCAGTGGATTTCGGCTGCAAGTGGTGAATCACGTAAGGGTGCAAGTGCGCCTGCTCAAGTCATTCAACTAGATCGCATCATTGATGAAATGCGTCTGCACAAATCTGATGATGAACTTGAATTGATGCAAATTGCTTCGGATATTTCAGCAGAAGCGCATACTCGTGCCATGCAAACGGTTAAACCGGGCATGATGGAATATGCACTAGAAGCAGAACTGAATTATGTCTTTGGTAAAAATGGCTGTGTGCCTTCCTATAACAGCATTGTCGGCGGCGGTGAAAATGGCTGTATTTTGCACTATGTGGAAAATGACAAAGAACTCAAAGATGGTGATTTGGTACTGATTGATGCAGCATGTGAATATCAGCTCTATGCCTCAGACATTACCCGTACTTTCCCAGTCAACGGTAAATTCAGCCCTGAACAAAAAGCACTTTATAATATCGTACTCGATGCACAAATTGCGGCGATTGATGCGGTGCGTATCGGCAACTCTTATAAAGAACCACATAACGTTGCAGTGCGTATTCTAGTTCAAGGTTTATTGGATCTTGGCATTATGCAAGGAGATATTGACGAAATCATCGCAAAAGAAAGTTACCGCCAATTCTATATGCATGGTACGGGTCATTGGCTTGGTATGGATGTGCATGACGTCGGTTCATACAAGCAAGAGGGTGAATGGCGTGCCTATGAAGAAGGTATGGTTGTGACTGTTGAGCCAGGTCTTTATATTGCGCCAGATGATGAAACAGTGGATGTAAAATGGCGTGGTATTGGTATCCGTATTGAGGATGATGTTATAGCGACTCAAAATGGTCCACGTGTATTGACGGCTGCAGTAGTCAAGTCGGTGGAAGACATTGAAGCCTTGATGGCAAAGTAAAATTTACGAAATAAAAAGCCGGTCAAATGATCGGCTTTTTTTATCTATAAGCAGTCATATAAATACTAGTCATATAAATAAGGTTAATTAGCAATGTAGTTGATTTTCTGATGTTAAGTTTTTACAAAAATTAGATATAAGTCTTTTTAAATTAATCGTATAAATTTTTTATTTTAATCATAATTATGGGCGTTAGAAAAGCTGGGGTGGTTATTCCCTTTAATGGCAATCAACAGGATATTGAAAGACTGGTAAATGATTGGCTGGTTTATTTTGAAGAAAACTCAAAATCTGCATTAGATATAGAGTGGCTGACGGATCATATTGTTTGTATCAATAGTGCCGGATTAGCACATTTTGCTTTTACTGAACCTGAAAAATGGAGCAGTTTGCTAAGCAGTCAGTTGCCGATGAAATGGATGATCTTCTTTGATTTTGCAGACACAAATTCAAGCTATAGCTATGCGCTTTATAAAGAGGGTGTAGAAATCAGATGTGTCATTCAAGCGGAAGAAGAGGAACTTTACATGGATGGAGAAAGACAAGATTTTGAAAAGGAATGGTTAAACTTTTCAACAAGGTATTTATACGAATATGTTGAAAATGGCAAAGTTCAAAAAAAATGGACGACTGATTTAAACAGTTTAAAAGAAGAAATCAATCAAGATTTGGAAAGCTATTATCAGTATTATTATTTTAGCGAAAAGGATCATTTAATTTATCATACTCAATTGGTTCGGCAGTTATTGATTGAACTCTTTAAAAACTATGTCGGTTTTGAAATCTTTGATAGTGATTATAATCCAGTAAAGAAAATAAAGTTTAAGTATAACAATCAGCGTACTTATGATGATTATTTGAGTTTAGCCTCAAGAGGGGATATTGCAGCCCAAATTAAATTGGGTGAAATGTATGAAACGGGATGCGGCGTCGAAAAAAATGATGTTACAGCACAAGGATGGTATCAAAAAGCGGCTGATCAGGGTGATGATGCAGCGATGCTGAAGTTAGCCGTGCTGTTGTTCAAAAAGCCATTTAAAACACATATTCATATCGCTTTAGATCTACTGAATCAGTCAGTGGAAAAGGGAAATATAAACGCAAGAACGACTCTTGCTGAAATATATGAAAAGGGCGAAATTCTTGATCAAGATTATAATGTAGCAATGAGCTTGTACAAGCAATCGGCAAAACAAGGCTGTGCAATTGCTCCCTATAAAATTGGCTTAATGTATGAGCTAGGCAATGGCGCAGCTCAAGATTTAAAGATGGCGAAACGCTGGTATCACCAAGCGGCGAATGCTTTTAATCAAGATGCAGAAATTCGATTGAAGAAATTAATCCAGCATTTTAATACTTAAGCCATTCATTTAAATTATTCCGTATTAAGGAGATCATTTCTGTCTTTTGTGTTCTATATCTTTATCTATTGCTATGAAAATAAATTGAATACATGAGCGCAATATTTTGACCAAATCATGGAAAATATTAAATAAATATAAAAAAAGCCGATCTATTGATCGGCTTTTTAGCTTCACTTTGCGATTAAGACTTTTGTAAAAATTCTGTCGCTAATTTTAAAAACTCTTCCGGTTTTTCATATACGGCCAAATGTCCGGTTGCCGGTTCAGCATGTGAAATCAGATCTATAGCATATTTGACCATACACTCGGGTGCATATAATCATAATTACAGCCATTCACTAATGTTTGTTTGTTGATTTTTTTTTTCGCTGTCTCAGTCATATCGGTATGAATCTACAACTCAGCTTGGTGGGTAAATCTTTCTCAATTATTGGTTTGCAGCGTATTTTCTAAGGTTTGCGCCATAGTATTTTCACACCATGCCAAGGTAAAGTTTGCGCTAAAACCTGTTTGAATAATAGTGCTCGACATCGCTTTAGAGTTGCTCTGTACCTAACTCAAATTAAAGCTTGGTACGTGCATCAACTTTAGGATAAGGCGCCAATAACACAACAAAAATTACATTTTCTGGATATATTCTGCTGCGGAATATATCCAGAAAATGTTGTGTAATGAAAAGCTCATTAAACCGAATGGTGTAACATAAGTGGTTTCTGCAGCTGCAATCACTTATTCAACTAATTGAGCAATGGCTAAAGGCTAATCATCAGGTTGTTAGCTTGATATCATCCTTTTGAATGCATCAAAACATGACATGTTCAAATGACGCTGATTTACGCAAATGATGGTTGATTCTGATGGACTTAGCCATTTTTATTGTGATTTTCTCTTTTTTAAAGATCAATATTTACGGTAAGAGATGATTAATTTTGTATTTAATCAGTGCAAATACCTGCAACTAATTTGTATTTCATTATAAAAAATCATGCCCTTGATGTAAGATAAAATTCATTACAGATTATATGTATTTCGAGTGAATGTCCTAAATTCGAATACTTGATAAAAAAGGAAACAAGCATGCAGCAAGAAGTCATCATAGTTGGTGGTGGTATGGTCGGTTTAAGTCTGGCACTCATGTTGGCCAAAGACAAAATTGGCGTAAAACTTTTAGAAGCCATTAAATACCCCAATTATGATGATGCAAACCTTGAGCCTTATCACTCGAGTTTTGATGCACGAAACAGCGCATTGTCACGCCGTACGGTGCAAATTTATCAAGAACTAGGTCTCTGGGATGCTTTGCAGGAACACGCCACACCTATTTTAGAAGTGAATATTACAGAGCAAGGCAGTTTTGGTAAGGCAAGACTCAAAGCAGAACAAGAAAAAGTCGAAAGCTTTGGACAAGTTATTGAAAATGCATGGTTAGGCCGTGTGCTGCTCACAGAAGTCAAAAAACAACAATTCATTGAATTAATTGACGGCGTACAAGTGACTTCGCTGACGCAGGATGCAGACCATGCCTATATTGAAGCAAAGCGTGCTGAAGAACAGCTCAAACTACAATCTAAAATTGTGATTGCCGCCGATGGCCGTGATTCATTCTGCCGTAAAGCCTTAGGTATTGGCGCATCGGTGCATGATTATGACCAAGTGGCGATAGTCACTACAGTTCAAACCTCTAAACCGCATGCTCATGTCGGCTTTGAGCGCTTTAGTCCACTTGGCCCGTTAGCGCTGTTGCCACTTCCGGGTGAATACCGCCGCTCAGTGGTTTGGCCTGTTCCTAAAGGAACTGAAGGCGAGTGGATGGGTGATGAAAATGATCAGCATTTCTTAGATGCCTTACAAGAAACTTATGGTGACCGTGCAGGTAAATTCCAAAAAACGGGTAAACGCTTCAGCTTCCCATTGTCCCAAGTGCTTGCAGAAAAACAAGCTGTCGGCCGTGTAGTGCTGATGGGCAATGCTGCACATACCATTCATCCTGTCGCGGGTCAGGGCTTTAACTTGTGTATGCGCGATGCCTATGTACTGCGCCGTTATTTAACAGAGCAAAGTACCCAAGGTGCTGATTTGGGTGATGCAGCTATGCTGCTGGATTATGAAAAATCGCGCCTGACCGATCAGCAGCGTGTGATTAAATTCTGTGATTCAGTCGTTCGTGGTTTTAGCAACCAGAACCCAATTTTAAAATTGATCCGTAATACAGGATTAGTTGCCTTTGACACCATTCCGGGTATCAAGCCTTTGGTCGCGAATTATGCAATGGGGCTAAAAGCATGAGTTTAAATCAAACAGATGTACTGGATGCCGTGATTGTCGGCGGCGGCTTGGTTGGTGGCTTAACGGCATTGTTATTGGCGCAAGGCGGTGTGCAAGCTACGGTATTGGATGCGGCACCTATTTTGGATGCAGAAAAAACCAAAAGTGTTGCGAATCCTCGAGTTTTGGCGCTCAGTCAAGCCACCATTCATTTACTCAAGACTGTGGGCGTTTGGGAAAAGCTTGCCCGTCAGCAGCCTTATACAGGCATGCAGGTGTGGAATAAAAATGGCTATGGAGAAATCAATTTTGGTCATGTTGCAGAGCAAACACCATCAGTTGAGCAAGCTTTAGGTTCAATGGTTGAACCAAGTGTATTGAATTTAGCCATTCAAGAAAAAATGCTAGAACAGCTTGTAGACTACCGAACCCAAGTCAAGGTAAGTCGTGTTGAGCGCGGCGTTGGTGTGTGGATCATCCACCTCGCAGATGGTACACAGCTCAAAACAAAATTGGTGATAGGTGCTGATGGTGCAAACTCATTTGTCCGTGAGCAAGCTTTCATCGATCTAGATGTATTGGACTATAAGCAAGCCGGTGTGAGCTGTGCAATTAAAACCTCCCAACCGCATCAGCATTTAGCACGTCAAATTTTCTTAGAAACTGGCCCTTTAGCATTTTTGCCGATGGCGAGTCTAAAAAAAGAGGAAAGCGGTTATTGGCAATCCATTGTGTGGACCTTACCAGATGATTACGCCGATGAATATGTGGCTTTATCCGATGCTGAATTTAATGCGTTGCTCACTCGAGAAAGTCATCACATGCTCGGTGAAGTCTTAGAAGCAACTCCGCGTGCTAAATTTCCATTGAAGGCACGAGCTGCGCAGCAATATGTGCATGATGGTCTGGCGTTGATTGGTGATGCGGCCCATGTGATTCATCCGCTTGCAGGACAAGGCGTGAATATTGGTTGTTTAGATGCAGCGGTGCTTTGCGATGTGCTTTTGACCGATAAAAAACGAGGTGTGTGGGCACATGAACAAAGTTTGAAGCGCTATGAGCACCGCCGTAAAGGGCAAAACGATGCCATGATGCATAGTATGTCCGCGATTGGTTGGTTAGAAACCACCACTTTTTCACCTGTGGTGTGGGCGCGAAACTTTGGTTTAAAACAAGTGGAAAATCAGACTGTTCTAAAAGATGCGTTTATGGCTCAAGCCAATGGTCTGAGTATTTTAAAAGATACAATCTACGCAGCTTAGGTCAAAGTCAGATATTTTTTAGACAGTCGTATAAACAAGGTTACGATTTTGATTAAAAAAGATACGATTTTTTGATTATGGGTACTAGTCGAAATGCTCAGAGATTGCTAAATTTCTGTTAATTTAAAACCAGCCATTCGCTGGCAAACAGAAGTCATTCGCGGGGAGAACACAATGACTGATATGAACGATTATGATGATCCAGAAGATTCAGTAGTTGATGAAGATGAAGCACAAGCAGCTGAAAAAGGTGCAGGTGACGCAGCTGATTCTGCCTCTGATGGTGACACTTCTGAAGCTGAAACATTAACAGTGACTGCAAAACTAAAACAACGTCAGGCGCTTGAAGATGAAGTTGCTGCGTTCTTAGCGCGTGGTGGTCGTATTACCGAAGTCCCTCCAGACGAATCGGCAAAAGATTAAAATGAAAAAACACCACGTCATGTGGTGTTTTTTTTTGCTTCATTCGCTTGTGCGATGATGAACGTCATTCATTTTTTAACTCTGTAGCATGTTTGCTCAAGAAGTTAAGTCGTTAATAAGATGTGAAGTCGCTTCAAGCCGTCTTTGGCTTCATATATTTACGACTGATCGCGAAAATAGGATAAAACACAAAATGCAGTAAAAGCAAAAACATACAATTGATAATGAATGCAGCAATATACGGCGGTGCATGCATGGCCGCCACAGCAGCGACAAAAGATTGAAAAAGTAATACCGCACTCAAAATGATATAAGCCCAATAACGATGTCTATCCCAAAATTGGCTCAGTTTGAGTAAATTACCGACTACAAAATAGAGGGAACAATACCCACAGACCATCGCAATCGCGCTATGATCGGCCGTCATTTGCTCGCCACTAATATAGTGCGGATAGGGTTGAATGCCAGTATAAATAATATATGCAAGGGCCGTGAGCCAAACCAGATTAAAGAGAATGAACATCAGCGGTTTTTTGACAGATAGATTTATGGACATGTTATAAGCAACTTTTTTCATTCTATTTAAATTATTGTATGGGATAGCTTATGGAACCCGTAGGTCCCATAAGCGGTTCAAATTAAAAATAAAAAAAATTAAGCTTAATCGTTCGCTTGGGTTAATTCTAAAGCACGTTGATAGGCTACTTTCTTTTTAATTCCAGTTAAATCTGCAGCCAACTGAGAGGCAGCTTTAACGGACAAATCTTGAAGTAAACGCGTCAGCAATTTGTCTAACTTTTCTTGCTCTAGGTCTTTTTCTTCGGTCGCACCACCAATTACCAAAACGATTTCGCCTTTTTGCTGATTATGATCAGATTCGACAAAATGAACCAATTCACCCAAAGACATTTTTTTAATGGTTTCAAATGTTTTGGTAATTTCACGTGCAAAGCCCACAGGACGATCTGCACCAAAGACATTCGACATATCTTTTAGGCAGTCCACAATACGGTGCGGCGCTTCATAAATAATCATGGTTTGAGTTTCGTCTTTCAGTTTTTCCAGTGCTAAAAGACGTTGTGACTGTTTAGACGGTAAAAAGCCTTCGAAACTAAAACGGTCACTGGGTAGGCCGACAGCACTGAGAGCTGCAATGGCAGCACAGGCACCCGGCACAGGAATGACACGAATATTTTTTTCTTGTGCAGCACGAACCAGTTTAAAGCCGGGGTCACTGATCAATGGTGTGCCTGCATCACTAATCAGCGCCATATTTTCACCCTTTTCTAGGCGTTCAATCAGCTGGTCAATTTTGTTGCTTTCGTTATGGTCGTGGCATGCAGTTAAAGGCGTATTGATACTAAAATGTTTAAGTAATTGTGCGGAAGTTCGTGTATCCTCGGCGGCAATAATTTTAACCGACTTCAATACCTCAATTGCACGATAACTAATATCATCTAAGTGCCCGATTGGAGTTGCAACAACAAATAACTGAGCACTCATAGGTTTCTCCATGTTGGATAATAAGAACAAAATTTTGGGTCTTTGCCTTTTAAGCAGTCTGTTTACTGCTGCACAGGCAGACGTCTTGGTCATTCTACCTGAATCTGGCCCTATGGCGCGAGCCGCATCCAGTATTAAGCAAGGTTTCAATAGCGCATATCAATCGTCAGACTACAAAGTACCCATTAAGTTTGTGGATTCAAATCAAAAGCAAATTGCTGCGATATTGAAGCAACAGGTAAATAAAAAAACTCAATTGGTGATTGGCCCTTTAGCACGCCAAGATGTTGAAGCACTTGTAAAAGCAAAGCCTAAAGTCCGCGTGTTGGCTTTAAATGAAACGACGAGCCAAATTCCAAACGTCTGGCAGTACAGTCTATCGAAACGGGATGATGCCCTAGCACTCCAAAAAGTCTTCGAAAAAGACAAATTAGCGGAAGTGTTAGTGTTACGTCAGCCTGCAACTGAGGCAGAACATGAATTATTGCTCATGTCCTTAATCAGCCAAAGTTCAGTGCCGATTCAAGTGGTTGAACAGCTCCCAACGAAGCTGGACAAAAATCAAGGGGTGCTGTTGCTGGGCAATAATGAATGGTTAAATAGTCAAAAAAAACTACCTAAAGCAAAACTATATACCGTTGCCAATGCGATTGAAGCCACAAAGCCCATTCCTGTAGGGCTGAAATTTTGTGATGCACCTGCATTGCATGACGCGCGTTGGCCTGACCTGATCCGAGCTTATGAGGAAAACCCAGTAGATATGCCATATCAACGTCTTTTAGCTTTTGGCGGAGACACATGGCATATCGCAAAACAATATTTGCAAGAACCGAAATTAAAAAGCATTGAGTTTCAGGGGCGAACAGGGCTAATCAAAATTAGTCAAAACAATATTCAGCGTGTTCCTCACTGCTATGAGCGAAGTAAAAAAGGCATCGTAGCGATCTCACTTTAGGGATGAAACGATGCAGCTAAACTTAGAGCAGAAGAATTTGGGACAGATGAATCTGGGGCAGTGGGCAGAACGGCAAGCGCTGCGTTTGGTTAAGCAGCAAGGCTATGTACAGGTGCAACAGAATTATCATAGTCGTTATGGTGAAATTGATTTGATCGTTGCACGTGGTCAAGAATTGGTGTTTATCGAAGTTAAAGCCCGTTCGAATACCCGCTATGCCCAAGCCATCGAAAGTATCTCAATTCACAAACAACGTAAGATGATGAAGACTGCGTTGCATTTTTTAAATGAACAGTCACATTTTCAAAATTATTATTGTCGCTTTGATGCAATTTGTTTTGATTTTTATCAACACTTTGCAAAAACACTACAGCAAGACTTTTCTAAATACCCGTATCATCAGCAATGGATTGAAAATGCTTTTACTTTTGATCAAGAGTTGATTAATCTTTGATAAAACAAACTGTGTAAACGCATAGAAAAATACGAGTGGAAATTTGAGGAGTCGTGCTGAGTGGTTAAGCGTATTGCAATAATGATGCTTTGTGTCGCAAGTTTATCTGGCTGTGCGAGTTTTATTTCGAATGGAACAGGATCAGCACCTGTAGGAACTGAAAGCGGCGCACGCTCATTGGGACAAGTTTTTATTGACTCTTCCATTGTTCGAACAGCAAAAATTAATTTATATAAATTAGATAATCGTTTTAAACAGTCACGTGTCAATATTGAAAGTTTTCATGGCAATGTCTTATTGACTGGGCAAGTGCCGGATAATCATTTAAAAGAATTGGCAGAAGAAAATGTCCGTTCAATGAGTGATGTCAAAACTGTACATAACTATATTACAGTGGGTAATCAGATCAGCTATAGCACCATCATGCAAGATACTGCGGTCACTGCGAATACCCGTGGTTTGATTATGAAAGCGCCTGTGGTATCTGACAGCAAAGTACACATTCATACTGAAGATGCTGTTCTTTATGTGATGGGCCGTTTAAACAGTGCGGAAATCACAGACTTAAATCAAATCTTGCAACAAGTGGGTAATGTAACGCGAATTGTCACTTTAATCGATAATATTGATCAGAACCCAAATCCACAGGCACGTTCAATTAACTCAAGTTACACCACACCTGCTGTAGGTAATGTGCAACCTGAAGTACAAACGCCTGTAGCGATAGATCCGGATGCTGTCGATCCAAATGCTCAATAAAATGTCGGAAATGATGCTGTAAAATATGAATCAATGGTCTCTGCGGCTTCAGCAAAAAATGGATTTGGCTAAATCTTTATACCGAAATTTTCGGTTATATGATTTTGGCAGTTATGCATTAAATCGACTGACACCCAAACAAGGATATCATGTTCAAAACAATATCCCTTATGGTCTAAAAGCGCGCCATCGCCTAGATTTGTATCGCACGTCAGCACCTCGTCAGCAACGTCCACTCATCGTGTTTGTACATGGTGGAGCGTGGATGCATGGTGACAAAAAGGATTATGGATTCATTGGTGAAGCTTTTGCCAAAGAAGGCTTCGATGTTGCTGTCATCAATTACCATCTCGCACCTGAATATATTTTTCCGGCTTCAATTGATGATCTTAGCCTTGCATTAAACTATTTGACGCAGTCTCAGCATAAGTTGCAGATTGAAGTGGAAAATGTGGTGTTAATGGGACATTCGGCAGGGGCATTTAATGTCATGTCTGCACTGTATCATCCGACGCCTTATCAGCTACAAGTGAAAGAGAATATTCGTGCAATCGTGGGTTTGGCAGGGCCATATCATTTTGATTATAAAGGTGATCCGATTTGTGCAGATGCCTTTGATCAAAATATACCGTATCAACAAGTGATGCCGTATTATTTTGTTGAGCACAATCAAGTGAAGCATTATCTATTCACTGCGGATAAAGACAATATCGTTGGCCATAGCAATAGTGAAGATTTTGATCGTCGATTAAAAGCCTCAGGCAACCATAGTCAATTGATTCAAATCCCTCGTGTTGGGCACATTACGATGATTGGTTCAGTTTCGAGTCTATTTAGTCGCTTCTTTAAAACCAAAGCTGAAATCATGCGTGTACTCGATGAAATTAGTCCACCTTAATGTCTTTGGTTAAATGATTGAGAATAAAAACCGCCAAGTATGGCGGTTTTTTTATTGCATGATTTATTTACTAAAAATAGCTACTTATAACCATGCTTCGGTGTCATCTGCAACAGCAGACCCATGGATGACATGCATAATCATCGAATGGGCGATACTTCCTTTGAACGGAATTTCAGGTAATGCATCAAATTTAAAGAAAGCCGCATCACTTATTTCTTCTTCTTGTAATTGAAGCTCACCTGAAGCATATTCTGCTTTAAAGGCGATCATTAAATTACTTGGGAAAGGCCAAGGTTGGCTTGCCAGATATTGAATATTTTTGACCTTCAGCCCAACTTCTTCTTCAGTTTCACGACGAACCGCTTCTTCTAGAGTTTCACCCACTTCAACAAAACCTGCGATCAGTCCATACATAGCACGGACATTTTTTGCATTTTTTGCCAATAATATTTCATCTTCACCACGGGTAATGACGGTAATGACACAAGGATTGACACGAGGGTATTGGTGATAACCGCAAGCGGGACAAACCATGGCATATTCTGTGGCGTGGACTTGAGTTGCTGTACCGCAGTGGCTACAAAATTTATGATTACGGCGCCATTCTAAGAGTTGAATAGCACGGCTGGCTTGTTCAAATTGCTGAACATTCCAAAGTTGTAGAAGCTGGCGAATAGGAATGAGTTGTAAGCCATCAGGAATTGGCTCATTTTCAAGTAGGTCACGGGCAATCACTTGATCACCCGTGCCAATATTTAAATCACTTGCGAGTTGCTCAACTTCGGGAAGTTGAAAGTTTTCATCGACCAGCAATTGCTGTTGTTTGAAGATATACGCAAGTGATAATTTAGACATTAGGCCGCTGCTGATTTCAGTTTTTCGCTACTGTCCAATGCTACCTTAAACATGCCCTGTAAAACAGGTTGTTTGTTCTTTAAATTGTCAATCAACATATCTGCGCTTGCCAATGAATCTAATGCTTGATTCACTTCATTTGCATCAATCGCTGTTGATGATTCAACTCGTTTCAAAATGAATTGAGCAGTTGAATTCAGCGCATTTTGAGCTGCATCTGCATTGAGGAACAACATTGCACCACCAATTTCACGGAATTGAGTTGCAGTCGCTTCAAGTTGTGTTAAATCTTGATTTTGTAAATACTGAACCAAAGATTGGCTAGCAGCATCAATTAAAACCTTGGTCTCATTTAACAGGGCAGCATGTGCTTCATCTAAACGGTCGAGTGAAATATTCATATTATTCACACGAAGTTGTAAGCGGCTGGAGGTGTGATGACGCTCAAGCACACCAATCGAGTTCATGGCAGACAAGATATTGTTCATCAACTGCTGGGCAAAGCTTTCATCTTGTAAAATCTCAGCATTTCCTAATGACGCGGCTTGACGCGACAGGTCGTTATAAGCTTCATTTAAGTTCAAGACTTTGAAAATATTTGCCAATTCGTTCAATTTCGCTTGAAGTTCTTGGGTTTTTTCAGGCGTCATATTTTGATAGTTAAATTCAATATCATTACGAATTTGCGTCATTTCAGTCGTAACCAATTCACCAATGGTATGCATGGTTTCGAAGTCAGGACCATATAAATGACGACTGAAAACTTGCAATTGGGTGTCGGTAAGAAGGTCTTCACCGATATTTAACTTGCCACGAATATGATGAGAAATGTCATCTTCTTGGCTAATGTTTAGACTTAAGACATTGGCTAAATCAGAAATGGATGCTTTAAAGCGCTCAGTTCCTGCAAAATATTGAGCCATATTGCGCTCAATGCTCACCAAGGTACGTAAGCGAGCATCGGTAATTAAGATTTGATCAATTTGATTAAACGCAACAAAAACCAAGTTCCAATATTGTTTGCTTAGATGTTTGTCTGAAAGACCTGCTAAATACGCACCGACCAATTTAATCGCTTGCAGATCTAGCTCAGTTTCTTCTTGTTTAATCAATTTATTCAAAGCCAACTTATACAGCCGGTGAACGTATTTTGATTTTTCAAGTGCAGGAGCTTGAGGTAAGTCAAAGTCAGGGGTAATACAATCGAGTAGGGACTCAATGTGTTGGCCTTCCGACGTTAGAGGTTTACCTAAAGATAGTTCTAGACGATTAAGACTGTCCAGCAGGAATTGTGGAATTTTAACTTCACGTAGGCAGATAAATTCGATGTAGCGTTTCAGCATGGTCGTGCCTTCGCTCAGTGCGATGACCTCTTGAGTGTTAATTTGCGCAGGATTCCCCATGATCTTGCGCATTAACTCTGCTGAATATTGAGCGATTTTTGCCAAACTTGGCATATCAACTAAAGCTAGTACTTGAGCACATTGTTCAAATTGAATCAGTGCATCATCAATCCCGAAAGGTAAAGTTTGATCTTCAACTAAGGTGCTGACTGCTGATTCGACTAACTTGATTGAGTTATCAACCTCATTTTTTATTATCAGCAAAGCCGTTGGATCAAAATGGATAGAGGTTTGGTAAGACATGTATCTGCACCTTTCCTAGATGTTTTATCTTGTTTATTAACCGCCCCTTAAGGCGGTCCATGTTTATGGTTTTACTATAGCGTATGTAAGAATTGTTTATATACAAAAAGTAACACGAAATTTAGATTTTATTTCGCAAAAAGGCAAGGTGTACCATGTTTTTCTTCAAATTGTTTGACCCATGTCTCATGGGCTTCAAGTTCATCTGCTGAAGGTAAAATCACAGGTAATTCTATTTCAACAGCGGCGCGGGTTTGCGAACCATCTTCATTTTGCGAGTGGGTCAGGGCATCGATATCAAAGGAAACCTGACCGCCCGTCATTGCTAGGTATACGTCAGACAGAATTTCCGCATCGAGTAAGGCACCATGGAAGGTACGGTCACGTTGTGGAATTTCGTAACGACGCACTAACGCATCGAGTGAGTTTTTCTGGCCTGGATGCTTGGCTTTGGCCATAGCCAAGGTATCGGTGACTTCGCAAACTTCAGATAATGCCACAAAACCGGCACGTTTGAACTCCATATCAAGGAAGTTCATATCGAAGGTTGCGTTATGCGCAATGATTTCTGCGCCTTTTAGATAGTCAAATAAGACATCAGCAATTTCAGCATACAGTGGTTTGTCTTTTAGAAAGTCATCACTGATTCCGTGAATATTTTCAGATTCACCGACAGGTTTTTGCGGGTTGATATAAATATGAATTGAGCTACCGGTCAGTTTGCGGTTAATCATTTCCACCGCACCGACTTCAATAATACGGTCGCCATCTTGGAAATAGAAACCTGTGGTTTCCGTATCTAAAATTAATTGTCGTGGGCCAGATACATCGACGGTTGCTGGTGTAATGACAATCATTGGATGGATTTCAGCAGCTTGCTTAGACTGTATAGGGGTAGCTTCATTCAACGTTGAAGCAGTGTCTGTTGCTTGTTGTTCTATCGCAATGTCATCAATCTGCTCTGCGTCAATAGTTTTCTCAGCAGAGATTTCTTCTGCTTCATCCTCGCTATCAGCAAATTCGAGTCCAAATGGATCATTTAATAGCCAGTCGGGTTCAGCTTTTTTTTTAGGTGCTTCAGCTGTAGTTGATGCCGCTAGTTTGATCTGTTCGAGGGTTTTTTCTGCGCCTAGATTGGCCAATTGATCGGCCATTTCATTTCCCGGATGGCCTGCATGCCCTTTAATCCAGTTCCATTCAATTTCCCGACCCTGACAAGTTGCATCCAGTAATTTCCACAGATCTGGATTTTTAACATCTTTCCAGTTTTTCTTTTTCCAACCATGGATCCACTCGGTAATGCCTTGTTTGACATAGTTAGAGTCTGTCCAAATAATCAGTTTTGCATCGGACGGACAATGTTGAATGCCTTCAATTGCAGCAGTCAATTCCATACGGTTATTGGTGGTTTCAGCTTCGCCGCCGCAGAGTTTTTCTTCTCCAGTTTCACGGATGATATACGCCCCCCAACCCCCTAAGCCAGGGTTGCCTTTACATGCACCATCAACATAAAGCGTGATTGTTTGAGACATAAATCAAATCCGGAGAAAAACGAGCATTCAGAACCGTATATTGTATAACGCAAATGACAGAGAGAAATCCATTTCTGGCGATTTTTTTAATTTCTTGTAACATTTATACTGAAATAGCGTTAAATTAACGCCTTGTGTCTGTGTTCTGCTTCACTACAATGGCATATCTAAAAAATAAATTTTATATGAGTTGTCTGGATTTTTTTATGTATAAATCAACTGCGACTGTCTGGCAGCCTACGTTACCACAAATTTTTAAATTTACAGTCTTGGGTTCTGCACTCGCAGCTCTTGGTCTGACGGGCTGTTCTTCATCGCAAACGACTAAGCAGAACTCAGCAAGTAAACAAGTTGGCTCAAACTTTCTCGATGCCAATAGTTTAGATTCACTCGAAGATTTACTTTCTGCAACAGACATGCGTGCCGTAGAAGGCGATCGCCTTTTAGTACTTAAGCATGGTGATGTCTGGAAGCGTATGACCGTGGGTTTCAAAATGGATTTGAACCACTGGGATACGCGAATTGAAGCGCAGCGTGGTTGGTTTATTTCACGTCAACCATATATTGATCGTTTAAGTGCGCGTGCGTCCCGTTATTTATATCACACGGTTAAAGAAGCAGAACGTCGTGGTTTGCCGACTGAGTTGGCGTTATTACCAGTGATTGAAAGTTCTTATGACCCAGCAGCAACCTCAAGTGCAGCCGCAGCAGGCTTATGGCAATTTATTCCAAGTACTGGACGTATTTACGGCTTAAAACAAACCTCAATGTATGATGGTCGTCGTGACGTAGTGGAATCAACGCGTGCAGCTTATGAGTTTTTAGGTGCGCTACATAACCAGTTCGGTTCGTGGGAATTGGCTTTGGCTGCATATAATGCAGGGCCGGGCCGCATTCAACAGGCGATTAACCGTAACCGTGCGGCAGGTTTGCCAACGGATTATTGGTCACTAAAACTGCCCCAAGAAACCATGAACTATGTCCCACGTTTCTTGGCTGTTGCTCAAATTATTAAAAATCCAAGTGCTTATGGCGTAAGTTTACCGCCAATTGCCAACCGTCCACACTTTCGTGAAGTGGCTGTAGGGCCTGCAAATTTAAATGAAATTGCATCTATTACCGGTTTAAGCCGTGCAGAACTCTATGCACTAAATCCCGGGCATCGTGGCGATGTGATTGACAGCAGTAGCCCAATGCGGATTTTAATTCCTGCGGATGTGAGTCCATCAGTCGATGCACGTTTGAAGAAATTACAATCAGGTGGTTCATCAGGTTATTGGGCAAGTAATTCAACTTATAACTTACCAAAAAATAATGTTGAAATAACACCGTCACGTGTTACTCCGCCGGAATTAAATAGTAAAACTATTCAGCCCGCTAAAGTGACGCCACCTACGCTTAAAACACAGCCGACAGTGACAGCTTCTGCCAAACCACCTGTAGTCGCTGCAACGGTAACGCCGAGTGTTCCATCAGGAACGAAAGGCAAAACGCCAATAGGATCATCTGCTTTGGCTGCTTTTGCATCGAATAGTGATATTCCAAGTGCGCCGCGTATTCCAGTCGCTGTAACACCTTCGACGCCTGTGAAAGCCGTGTCTGTCGAGCCACCACTCAGCGCAAATGAGCGTGAGCAAATCATGGCGGCTATTAAAGCTGAAGGTGAGACCAAAACAATAGATGAGGTATTAAAACCAGTAGCGACTAAAGCAGAACAAGAAGAAGTCGTTCAGGAAATTAAAGCTATTGCGCCGAAAGGCACTGAAATTGTCGATCCTTATGATGGCAAGATTAAGTTGACTGCGATTCAGACCAGTCAGTCAATTGCAGACCAACAAGGTAAAGAACTGACGAAAGGGTTCTCTTACCCGAAAAGCGTGGCTGAAAATACAGGTGCAGATTCCGAAGAAGCCAAACGCAACCAAGGTAAAAATGTCATTCGTACAGATTCTGAAATTGTAGTTGTACCACCTAAAGGTAAACGCAGTACTTATACAGTTTTGGCGGGTGACACATTAGCGTTGATCGCGATGAAAAATGGCGTAAATTGGCGTGATATTGCAGCTTGGAACCAAATTTCGCCAGATTCGACCTTGTATGTCGGTACGACCATCTATTTATATGATGCGAAACCGATTGTGCAAAATAATGAAGAATCGAAAGCCAAGCCTATTGCAGATAGCTATGTGGTGAAAGCAAATGACAGTCTTACAGCTGTTGCGAGTCAATTTGGTTTAAGTACGAAGCAACTCGCAGACTACAATGGTTTAACCACCACGAGTGGTTTATATGTTGGGCAGAAATTATCCTTAAAAGAAACGCCTGCATCTAAAGCAAAATTGGAAGCTGACAAGAAAGCAGCTCAAGTTGTCGAAAAACCTGCAAAAGTTCAAACCAAATCCTACACGGTAAAACGTGGTGAATATCTAAAACTCATTGCAGATCGTTATGCGCTGTCAAATCAAGAGTTGGCAGATTTAACAACTGGTTTAACGGCTGGCAGTAGCTTGATGGTGGGGCAAAAAATTAATGTGCCATTACAAGCTGTAGCAGAAGTTGAGAAGCTCGAAAGCAAAGTCGTGAATCGCATTGAAAATGTCAAAGTTGATCCTGCGTATAAAGTTGAAAGCTATAAAGTGCAGCGTGGTGATACGCTTTACAGTATTGCGACGCGGTCAAAAATCAGTTTGTCAGAATTGGCGAGTCTAAATGATATGTCGGTAAATAGTGGGCTGATGGCTGGGCAAAGCATTAAAGTTCCTGCAAGTTCAACTGTTCCGGATACATATGTGGTGCAGTCTGGCGATACACTGACGGGCATTGCTAGTCGCTATGATTTAGGCATGGACTATGTCGCAAATTTAAATGGTATAGAGCGTAGTTCTGGTCTACGCGTTGGGCAGAAATTAAAATTAACAGGTGATGTCGCACCGGTTAAAGTAGAAACCAAAGCTGAGGCGACCAAAATTGAAAGCAAAACCAATACACGAACGAATTCCGTTGATGCGACCGATATTCATGTGGTGAAATCAGGTGAAACATTGGGTGTGATTGCGAAGAAATATCATCTTCAATTACGTTATTTAGCTGAATTAAATGGCCTAAATACCAATAGTGCGATTCGTGTAGGGCAGCGTTTAAAAGTAGATGGTGAACTACCTACTGATGTAGCTAGTAAAGCAACTGAAACCAAAAAAACGGAAGCTAAATCCTCTACGAGCAATGTGAAACCAACAAATACTGAAAGCTATACTGTGAAATCAGGCGAGTCTTTAAATTCGATTGCTAGTCGGACAGGTTTAACTGTGGCAGCATTGGCTGAATTAAATAACTTGAACCCCCGTGCAGGACTGCGTGTCGGTCAAAATTTACAAGTCCCTAAAACTATCAGTGAATACCGTATTAAACGCGGCGATACATTGATTGGTTTAGCAAGCCGTTATGGACTTGATACATCAAAACTTGCTGAAATGAATGATATACAACCGTCTGCTCAGTTACGTATTGGTGAAGTCATTAAAGTACCAAACTGAGTCCAAACATTAAGGAGTTAAGTTGAATGTATTCTGCTTCAACTTCGCGTTACGTGTTTGGTGTGACTTTGAGCATACTTTCAACAGGGGCGTGGGCTGCGTTGCAGACCACGCCTTTTCTTGCCATACATAGTAGCCCTCAATATCATCAATTACAGGCAATGCCCTATGCCAATCCTCTTGCCAATAAAGGGGGATATATCACGACCTCGAGTATTGGGAGTTTTGATAATTTAAACAGCATGAATGGAAAAGGGCGTTCTGTTGAAGGTATCAATTATCTTTTTGATAGCTTGATGAGTTCATCTTTAGATGAACCGGGTGTGATGTATCCATTGCTTGCCGAAAAGGTGACATTTGACCCGAAAAAAACTAATTTTGTTATTTTTCATTTAAACCCAAAAGCACGGTTTAGTGATGGTTCTGAACTCACTGCTGAAGACGTTAAATTTAGTTTTGATACCTTTCAAACTAAATCAAATCCCGGTCTACAAATGTACTTAGCGGATTTGGACAAAACAGATGTTTTATCTAAATATCAGGTGAGGATGAGTTTTAAATCTGGTCATAATACTGATATGCCCATGATTTTGGCGCAAATGCCGATTTATTCCAAAAAAGATTGGGAAAAAAAAGATTTTACTCAAATTACATTGCAGCCCATATTAGGCTCAGGCCCTTACACGATTGAGACGATCGATGCAGGTAGGAGTATTCGCTACAAGCGAAATCCTGACTATTGGGGGCAGAACTTAGCCGTCAATCGTGGTCGCTATAATTTTAACCATCTGAAATATGTGTATTACCGCAGTCCTGACATTGCCTTTGAAGGCTTTAAAGCAGGTCAATTTACGTTATATGAGGAAAAGACTGCACGTAATTGGGTGGGAGCGTACAATTTTCCTGCTTTTAAAGACGGTAAAATTGTCAAATATCGCTTTAAACATGAACGACCGATTCCCACAAAAAGTCTCGTATTTAATACTCGTCGTGCGCCATTTAGTGATATTCGCTTTCGACAAGCTTTAACCTATGCTTATGATTTTGAATGGCAAAATAAAGCATTATTTTATGGGCAGTATCAGCGTTTGCAGAGTTATTTTAGTAATAGTGTGCTAGAAGCGAAGGGGAAACCCTCTATCCAAGAGTTGGATATTTTAAAACCGATGTTATCGCAACTTGATCCTATTCAAAGACAGGGGGTCTTATCCAATTGGCAATATCCCGTTTCTGATGGCAGTGGATTTAATCGAAAAAATCTGCTGCATGCACGCCAACTGTTATTGAATGCGGGTTATCTTTATCAAGACGGCCGATTGGTGGATGCAAAATCTCGGCCTGTGAAATTCGAAATCTTGATTCAGCAACAAGATTTGCAGCGAACCTTAATGCCATTTATACGAAATTTGAAACGTTTAGGTATTCAGGTGCTATTGCGACAAGTAGATGGACCGCAATACACCGAGCGGATGCGAAATATTGACTTTGATATGATCGTGGATGAAATGCCTCAATCGCTCACTCCAGCGGGTGAGCAAGCTCAACTTTGGGGCAGTCAAGCAGCTGACCAAGTGGGTAATTATAATTACGCAGGGATTAAAAATCCTGTAATAGATCAGCTCATTCAACAGGTGATCAATGCTCCAAATCGGGAAGAATTGATTATTCGTACGCGTGTTTTAGACCGCCTGCTCAGAGCGGGTTATTATCAAATCCCAATGTTTGGGCAAAGTGAAAACTGGTTTGCCTATTGGCATATGTATAAGCAGCCTTATGTCAAACCTAAACTTTCTGTTGGGATTGACTATTGGTGGAGTGATGCAGCTCAAACCAAGCACATAACACAATATCTACGGCAGCAATGAATACACCTGAAGGACAAGGAATGTGAAAGCAACATGGGCACATATATATTAAAGCGTTTGCTCCTGATTATTCCGACGTTGTTTTTCATTTTATTGATTAACTTTGTGGTAATTCAGCTTGCTCCGGGTGGGCCAGTTGAGCAAGCAATTCAGCAAGCCGAAGCTTTTCAGGGTATTGGGACAAGGAGCGGTGGCGAAACGGCAACGTCTAGCATCAAATATCAAGGTGCCAAAGGCTTAAGTGAAGAAATGGTGGCAAAAATCGAGGCACAATATGGTTTCGATAAACCATTATTCGAACGTTTTTGGCTCATGTTAAAGGGCTATGTAACGCTAGATTTTGGTACCAGTTTTTTTAAAGATAAGTCTGTGACTCAGCTGCTTTGGGAAAAGCTGCCTGTATCCTTATCCCTTGGCTTATGGAGTACCTTGCTGATCTATCTGGTGTCTATTCCTTTAAGCATTAAAAAAGCCCGTCAACATGGTCTGCTATTTGATAAAAGCACGTCTATTTTATTGGCTATAGGTTACGCCATTCCTGCTTTTGCCTTTGCCATTTTACTTATTGTCTTTTTTGCAGGTGGTTCATATTTTCAGTGGTTTCCTCTACAAGGTTTAGTTTCAGAGAATTTTGCTGAGTTAAGTGTATTTGGTAAAATTGCAGATTATTTTTGGCATATGGCGTTGCCTTTGTTTGCTATGGTAATTGGTGGTTTTGCAGGCTTAACTTATCTGACCAAATACTCTTTTATGGAAGAACTGAATAAGCAATATGTTCTTGCTGCTCGTTCTAAAGGTTTGACTGAATCACGTGTGCTGTATGGGCATGTATTTCGTAATGCAATGCTCATAGTCATTGCGGGTCTACCAGAAGCATTGATTGGGATCTTCTTTGTGGGAAATCTATTTATTGAAATTATTTTCAATCTAGATGGTCTGGGATTGTTGGGGTTTGAAGCCATCGTGCAGCGCGATTATCCAGTCATTTTCGGTACCTTGTTTATTTTTACCTTGATGGGGCTGATCTTAAGATTAATCAGTGATGTCATGTATCAAATGATTGATCCACGAATTAATTTTGATTCACAAGGGGCAAAATAATGTCTCCGATCATTCAAGCACGTTTTCAACGTTTTAAAGAAAATAAATTAGGCTTTACATGCTTTATCAACTTTGCCTTGATTTTTATGTTGTCATTAGCTGTCGAGTTTATTGCCAATGATAAACCGCTCTTGGTCAAATACGATGATTCTTTATACGTTCCCGTATTAAAAAGTTATCCAGAAACTGCTTTCGGTGGCGTATTTGAAACTGAGGCAGATTATAAAGATCCTGTGGTACAGCAACTGATTGATGATAAAGGATGGGCTGTATGGCCACTAATTAAATTTTCCTATCAAACACCGAATTTAGAGTTGGCTGTGCCTGTGCCATCTGCACCGACTGCGCAAAATTGGCTCGGTACCGATGACCAAGGACGTGATGTGCTCGCACGTATTTTATATGGATTACGTGTGTCGCTCCTGTTTGGCTTTGCATTAACCTTCGCTTCAGCCATATTGGGCATCATCGTTGGGGCGATACAGGGCTATTATGGTGGCTGGCTGGACCTCATTGGTCAACGAATTTTGGAAGTCTGGGGTGGACTACCGATGCTATTCATGGTGATGATTTTGGTCAGCATGTTTACGCCGAGTGTGTATTGGCTCTTTGTCATTATGCTGTTGTTTGGCTGGCCCACTTTAGTTGGCTTGGTTCGTGCGGAGTTTTTGCGGGCGCGTAATTTTGACTATGTACGTGCAGCACGGAGTCTTGGTGTTACAGATAGCACCATTATTTTTCGGCATATCTTACCAAATGCGATGAGTTCCAGTCTTTCACAGCTACCTTTCATGCTTACGGCAAATATTACAGCACTGACAGCCTTAGATTTCTTAGGGTATGGCTTACCGCCTGATGCCGCGTCATTAGGTGAGTTATTGCTTCAAGGGAAAAACAATCTGAATGCACCATGGCTTGCCTTATCGGGGTTTTTTACCTTAGCGATTGTGCTGTCTTTACTGATTTACATTGGGGAGGCGACACGTGATGCATTCGATCCTAGACGTCAATAATCATCAAGTTAATGTACCTCCCATCGTGTTAGCGGTGGAGCATTTACATATTTCACATGCAGCACAGGTCTTGGTTGAAGACCTGAATTTTAAATTGCATGCAGGTGAAACGATAGCCATTGTTGGAGAAAGTGGTTCAGGTAAATCGATTAGCAGCCTAGCTATACTCGGTTTGTTGCCAAGTGATCTGCAGGTCACAGGCAGCGTCAGCCTGAATGGACAAAATATTCTTGGACTGAGTCCTGAGCAGCACCGAAACATTCGTGGACAGAAAATTGCCATGATTTTTCAAGAGCCGATGACGGCCTTAAATCCCTTACATCGGGTGGAAAAGATTGTTGGTGAGTCGCTGTTGTTACAGGGATGGTCGAAGGCAAAAACTCGGCAGCGGGTTATAGAGTTATTAAATGATGTGGGTATTCCTGATGCTGAAGATAAATTAAGACGCTATCCACATGAGTTATCAGGCGGGCAGCGTCAACGTGTCATGATTGCCATGGCATTGGCCTTAGATCCTGATATTTTAATCGCTGATGAGCCAACCACGGCTTTAGATGTCACCTTGCAAGCGCAAATCTTAAATTTATTAAAGTCGCTACAACAGCAGCGTAATATGGCCATGATCTTAATCAGCCATGACCTGAATTTGGTCAAGCGCTATGCAGAACATGTGATTGTGATGAGTCGTGGGCAAGTGGTGGAGCAAGGTGGTGTTCAGGAAATTTTTGAGCAACCGAAGCAGGCGTATACCAAAAATCTGTTAGACCATGATTTTGGAGTAGCGATACAGGTTTCGCAAACTCAAAAACTTTTAGAATTACGCCAGTTAGGAGTGAAGTTCCCAGTCAAACAAGGCTTATTGAACCGCATCAAAGATTATGTCATTGCGGTAGAAGCTTTGGATTTAACTGTGGCTGAAGGTGAGTCGATCGGTATTGTTGGAGAGAGTGGTTCAGGGAAAAGCTCTTTAGCACTGGCTATTGCTCGGCTCATAGAAAGTGATGGCGAAATTATGTTAAATCAACACGCCATCAATCAACTTTCAGAAAAACAGCTCAGACCTTTACGTCGTGAATTTCAAATCGTCTTTCAAGATCCATTCAGTAGTTTAAATCCACGGCTCAATGTAGAGCAAACCATTGGCGAAGGTCTGGCCTTACAGCATTTATCTGCAAATGAAATTGTACAGCGTATAGATGAAGCTTTGCAGAAAGTCGAATTAGCAAGCTCATTCAAGCAGCGTTATCCACATGAGTTATCCGGTGGGCAACGGCAGAGAGTCGCCTTAGCACGTGCGTTGGTATTACGTCCTAAACTGCTGATTCTCGATGAACCCACATCGGCACTAGATCGGACGACACAAAAAGCCATCGTGAAGCTGCTACGGCGTTTGCAGCAAGAATTTAATATGAGTTATTTATTTATTAGTCATGATTTACACGTGGTCAAAGCCTTGTGTCAAAAAGTGTTGGTACTGCGTCATGCCAAAGTCATGGAATTTCAAGACACCGCAGATCTATTTGCACGACCACAAACGGACTATACCCGTAAATTAATTGAAGCCAGCCAATACTAAAATCAAACTTATGGATATTTTGACAAGTGTCATTGTCAAAATATCCTTGACCTTTAGAAAATAGTAATTAGAGTAAATACTCAGGACTTATTATTTCATTTTGGACATTGTCATGAGCCATTTAGCTGAAAGCTTTAAAATTCGTAATACCACGTTTAAAAATCGCATCATCAAAGGTGCAATGAGTGAAGCATTGGCCAATACCGCAGGCCAACCCAATCACTTACATTTTGGATTATATGAAGCTTGGGCGAAAGGTGGTTTAGGCTGTGCCATAACCGGTAATGTCATGGTGGATTTTCGTGCTAAAAATGAGCCGGGGGTTGTTGTCGCTGAAACTGAGCGAGATTTAGCACAGTTAACACAGTGGGCTGAGCTAGGCAAGAAGCACGGCATGGTGCAATTGGTTCAACTTTCACATCCGGGCCGTCAATGTCCTAAAGGTTTAAATAAGGAAACGGTTGCGCCGTCCGCTGTACCATTTAGTCCGATGCTAGCCACAACGTTTGGAACACCACGCGAACTTCGTGAAGATGAAATTTTAGATATCATTCAGCGTTTTGCACGTGCCGCACACATTTGTGAAAAGGCAGGCTTCGAAGGCGTGCAATTGCATGGTGCGCATGGTTATTTAATTAGTCAGTTTTTGTCGCCACTGACCAATAAACGTCAAGATCAGTGGGGCGGTTCAAATGAAAATCGCATGCGCTTTTTGCTTGAAATCTATAAGGCAGTTCGTGCAGCGACGACCGATGATTTTATCATTTCGGTCAAACTGAATTCTGCTGATTTCCAACGCGGCGGAATTAGCGAAGCAGATGTGATTGAGGTCTTTAAAGCTATAGATGCCGCAGGGATTGATATGATTGAAATCTCGGGCGGTTCCTATGAAGCGCCAGCGATGGCGGGTGCTAAAGAAGAAAAACGTAAAGCTAGTACCATTGCGCGTGAAGCTTATTTCCTCGATTTTGCGGACAATATCCGTAAAGAAGTGAAATGCGCATTAATGGTTACCGGCGGGTTTAGAACCGTGCAAGGCATGAATGCTGCACTAGACAGTGGAGCTTGTGATTTTATTGGTATTGCACGTCCATTCGCTGTAGAAGTCGATTTGGCTGATCGTTTATTGGCAGGGCAGGATGTTCGTTACGGTGTGGACAAAATTAAAACTGGCATACCGATGATTGATAAAATGGCGATTATGGAAATTATTTGGTATGCCGCTCAGTTTAAATCGATTGGTGAAGGCAAACAGCCAAATCCTAAACTTTCACCCTTAAAAGTGTTTTTTAAATATCTCAAAGGTAATTTAACCGCGGTCATTAAAGGGCAAGTCAATTCACGTAAGTCGGCTTAATCAATCATTGAATTTTTAGAATCAGGGCAACCGACATATATTCATGTTATGGTTGCCTTCATTCATATCAATATTGCTTACAATAAAAATGTCTAAAATTTTAATATTAATAGTCATTCTTTCGGGGCTCAGTTCTGCCCTCTATGCTCAGTCTACATTTCAGACGGGAGATATTATTTTTCATATCTCAAAGTCACAGCAAAGTTTAAGCATTCAAAAGGCCACACATTCGCCCTATAGTCACATGGGCATGATCGTAAATAAAAATAACCAAACGTGGGTGCTTGAAGCTATTCAACCTGTGCAATATACCGCTTTAAATCAATGGATCGCGCGTGGGGAGAATGCTCACTATGTCGTAAAAAGGCTCAAACAACCCTTAAATGTGCCGCAGAAAACGAAGCTAGTACAAAATGCAAAAAAGTACTTGGGCAAACCCTATGATATTTATTTTGAATGGGATGACCGTGCAATTTACTGTTCTGAAATTGTTTGGAAAGCTTATCAGCATGCTTTAGGAATCGAACTTTCTCCATTACAACAACTTAAACAATTTGATTTAAAACAAAATGAAGTCCAGCGTCTAATGCGGCAGCGCTATGGTCAAAATATTCCGCTGAATGAGCAGGTGATTGCCCCTAAGGCCATTTATGATTCAAAACTATTAAAAGAAATATTTAGAAATTAAGGCAATAAAAAAGCCCAAGTCGCAATGCTTGAGCTTTTTAATGAGTGGTTAAAACCAACTCGAATATGGCGTCCCTACGGGGATTCGAACCCCGGTTACCGCCGTGAAAGGGCGATGTCCTAGGCCTCTAGACGATAGGGACAGTACAGAAAGCAAATTTTAAAACCGTTTATTTTAGTGTAAGTTTTTAGACTAAATAATGGCGTCCCTACGGGGATTCGAACCCCGGTTACCGCCGTGAAAGGGCGATGTCCTAGGCCTCTAGACGATAGGGACTTAATAAAATGTACTTCTGAAAATTGGCGTCCCTACGGGGATTCGAACCCCGGTTACCGCCGTGAAAGGGCGATGTCCTAGGCCTCTAGACGATAGGGACGTTTCAGAGGTGGGCGTATATTAGGGTGAAAATCGGGGGGTGTCAAACGCTTTTCTATAAATAAATTCAGTTTTTGTTGTTGAGTGCATAAAATTAAAACAATTTGCTAAAAATGTTTGAAAAATACATTATTTATGTCGATTTTTTCAACACTTGTAAGATTGTAGCAATAACTTCTGGATGTGTTAAATATCCAGCAATATCGTGTCGGTGTTCAATCGATGTCTGAATTTGCTGGTTAATAATGGCGGGTTGAAAATCAAATGGTGCCTGACTCAGCGGAAAAGCGCTGAGAAAATCATCATGTGAATAAAAGTTTAACCAATCGCCTGAAATTGCATCAGGTCGCTGTAAAGGCTGAGGTAAGTGGGCTTGGATGACACGAAAAGCCAAAGGTGAGCCTAAGGTGATAAAGCGCTGTATATTGAGTTCAGGATGTAACAGTAAAAAATGATATGCAATCACGCTGCCTAATGAATGTGCAATCAACAGGGTGGGTTTCGTTTGATGTAATTGCTCATGCAGACGAGTGTGAACTGCCTGAATAAAGTGTGGATTGGATAAATAGAGATAAGTTTCGACCAAAAATTTATGCAAAAGTATGGCATGTAATTTTGGGAAATAATTCATTAAAACTGCAAAATCGCGTAGGGCAAGATCTTTGCCGAGTGCGGTGATCGATTTGAATGACTGGCTCAATCCAATAGCATCATTGAGGGTGATGTCAGGTAGATTGTTTTGTACGGCATGATGCTCAAGTACTTTTGGTGATTTTTCTGGGAGTTCAGTGCGATGGATAAACGGAAAATGTGGCCACGTTTGAGGTGTCAAGGTGCTGGCTTGAAGCATATTCTGCAAATGATAACGCGTGAGTAAGTCTCCATAAAAAGGCATGCGCATATGGTGCTGTATATACGATAAAAAAGTCTCTTGATGGCTTTGCTTTAAGCCTTGAGACAACAGTGCAAGCCAATGCTGTTCGAGCGAACGTGCAGTTTGTTGCTGTTGATTCATGCCATGGATAAAGATGATCTGCATATTGCACCTCATCGACGGACCAGTTTTTATTCTACTTTTATTAAAATATAGCCATAAAAAAAGAGCAACCGAAGTTACTCTTTTATCGTGTTTGGTATGACAACGCAGATCAATCTTTGTTGTGATACAAGGTGTAGTAGCTGAAATAACACGCCACAATGAAGATCATACAGCAGATAAAGCCAGTCAACATTTCAGGGTCAAATACCATACTAATACAGGTAATCAGACAGAATACAAAACCGAGTATCGGCACGATTGGGAAGAGTGGTGCAGCAAAAGCTAAATCTTTTGCAGTTTTGCCTTCTTTATACCACTGACGGCGGAAGTTGAATTGGCTTAAACAAATACTCATCCACACCACCACCATGGTAAATGCAGCAACACCTAACAAGTTTTTGAAGATGGTTTCTGGTGCAAATTGCTCAGAAAGTAAGCCCGGCATACCACCGATCATGGTCACAATTACTGCAACATAAGGAATACCACGTGAGTTCACTTTAGAGAACACTGCAGGTAATTGCTTACTATAGGACAATGACCACATCATTCGAGATGCAGCAAATAAACCTGAGTTTGCAGCAGAAAGTAGGGCTGTGATAATCACAAAGCGGATAATGTCTTCTGCATAAGGAATACCAATGTGCTGGAATACCGTTACGAAAGGTGAACTACTTACACCTTCGGCAGATAAGCCGGCTTCTTGGTGTGGCAATAATGCAGTAATAACAACAATGGTACCTACAAAGAAAATCAACAAGCGGAAAATCGCCGTGTTAATGGCTTTAGGTACATTTTTAGCTGGATCTTTGGTTTCACCCGCAGCAACACCAATCAGTTCAGTACCTGAGAATGCAAAGTTCACAATCAACATTGTAGCGAAGATTGGAAATAAGCCTTCAGGGAACCAACCTTGTGCAGTGAGGTTGCTAAACAGCGGTGCAGCTTCATAGCCTCGATAGTCTAAAATACCAAAAATGGCCAATAGACCTAAAATAATAAAGGCTACAACGGTAATCACCTTGACTAAGGCTAGCCAAAATTCAGATTCAGCAAACCATTTGGTTGAAATCATATTCAAGCAGAATACAAAAGCACCAAAGATTAAGGTCCACATCCACATAGAACTGTCTGGGAACCATTCCTGCATTAAAAGTGCAGCAGCGGTAAATTCAGTTCCTAGCGTTACGGACCAAGTCAGCCAATACAGCCAAGTGATGGTATAACCCGTACCCGGTCCGATATAGCGTTTAGCATAAGCGCCAAATGAACCAGATTCAGGCATATGTACAGCGAGCTCGCCTAAGCAAAGCATCACCATATAGGCGATAATACCGCCTAAAAAATACGAAATAATGGCACCTACAGGCCCCGTTTGTGCAATGACTTCACCCGAACCAAGAAATAAACCAGTACCGATTGCGCCGCCAAGCGAAATCATCACCAGATGTCGAGTACTCATAGCGCGTTTTAACGGCGCAGAATTGCCCTGATGCGAAGCATCATTCGGAGAATGTGATGACTGCATAGAGAAAAAGGAGAATCAAATAATGAAGCGAGTAATTGTAGAGAAGAATGCAATGATGATGCAATCAATTAATATAAATTATAGATAAATAAACTTTAAGTTTGTCAGAGCTGACAGAAGAATTGGCGTCCCTACGGGGATTCGAACCCCGGTTACCGCCGTGAAAGGGCGATGTCCTAGGCCTCTAGACGATAGGGACGTTTTGAGGTGCTGTCATAGTATGAATAAACATGATGTGAGTCAAAGAAAAAATTTAAATTTCAGCTCATTTGTCTGTTATTTATACATATAAATCAACGATTAATAAATTATAGAAAAGAAAGGCAGTGAAAATAAAAAAGCGAACCCAATGGCTTTGGATTCGCTTTAAAGATTAATCATTAAATCAGCTTAATCTTGATTATGATATAACCAATAATAACCTGCATAACATGCCGCCATAAAGATCAGGCAGCCAATAAAGCCAGAAAGCATTTCAGGATCTGCAGCCATACTTAAACCTGTTGCGGTACAGCAGACAAAGCCAAGAATTGGAACCAGCGGGAACCATGGTGTACGGAATTTAAGCTCTGAAACGCTATGACCTTGTTTCAGCCATTGGCGACGGAAGTTAAATTGACTCCAGCAAATACTCATCCAGACGATCACCATGGTGAAGGCAGCAACCCCCATCAAGTTCTTGAAGATGACATCTGCCCCAAATTGTTCTGACAATAGACCCGGTAAACCACCGATCATAGTGACCAATACAGCAATATAAGGCACACCAGTTTTGCTTAATTTGCCGAAAGCGCGTGGTAATTGTTTTTGTGCGGACAGCGCCCACATCATACGTGATGCAGCATATAAACCAGAGTTAGCTGTAGACAGTAAAGCCGTAATAATGACGAAACGAATTAAGTCTTCTGCATAGGGAATGCCCATCAGGTTAAATACGGAAACGAATGGGCTACTACTTAAGCCGCCATGTCCGCCGACATTTAAACCTGCATCGGTATAGGTCAACAGTGAACTGATGACGATAATAGTGCCGACAAAGAAAATGATTAAGCGCCATACCGCAGCATGAATGGCTTTAGGCACATTCTTTTCAGGGTTTTCAGTTTCACCTGCAGCGATACCAATCATCTCCGTACCATTAAAGGCAAAGTTCACGATCAATAGCGTGGCAAACAGAGGGAACAAACCATTTGGCAGCCAACCATGTTCTGTCAAATTGTGGAACATTGGAGCTGATTCATAGCCTTGGAAAGGTACGAAACCAAAGATGCAGGCAAAACCAAGGATGATGAAAATCAACACTGTTGCAACTTTCACCATGGATAACCAAAATTCTGACTCTGCGAATGCGCGTGTAGAGCTTAAATTAGAAATCAGTACACCCGCAGCGAAGATCAGTGTCCATAACCAAATAGAGGTTTGTGGAAACCATTCCTGCATCAAAATAGCCGCCGCAGTAAATTCTGTACCTAAGGTGGCAGACCAGCCCAACCAGTACATCCAAGACACCATATAACCGGTACCCGGGCCAATATAATTTGTCGCAAAAGCACCAAAAGAGCCAGAAACAGGTAAATGTACGGCAAGTTCACCCAAACAGAGCATGACCATGTAGGCAATCAAACCGCCAATAATGTAGGCAAGTACAGCGCCCAAAGGCCCAGCTTGTGAAATAACTTCACCTGAACCCATAAACAAACCAGTACCAATTGCACCACCAAGTGAGAGCATCACAAGGTGTCGAGTCGTCATCGCACGTTTAAGCGATGGGCTTTTACCTTCAGCAGACGAGTGTTGCGAAGGTTCAGAGGGAGATTGCATAGTGAAATGAAAATTGAACGAAAGGTATATTTTATGATTGAATGCAGTGAAATGATTGATAAATCGAATTTTTCTTATAATGTGATAATACTGATCTAAAATTTAAATCTTTAGCACTGACCATTGGATTAATGGTCAGGAGTTTGATACTCGGCTTCGGAAGTTGCAGGTACTTGAATTTGTTCAGCTACAGGGGCTTTGTTGTCATCGCGGCTCACAATATACAGATAGAGTGCAGATGGAAATAAGATGGCTAAAACCAAGAGCAACTTTTTAAACATAGGGTGTTCTTACATCAAAATAGATCAAGCTGAAGTATAAACAAAACCAGTCAGGCTGTAATTAATTAAAGTTTACGGTTTTTCTGTTCTAGATTGGACAGGATGACTTGGTAGATGTCAGGGTAGTGTTTTCTAAAGTTCCGTTGTTGCATGATCGTAATGGTTGAGGCATTTGGCTCGACACCCAGTTTTAAAATTTTTTGGGTTAAAGCGAGTTGAGGGGAGCGACCATCAAAATGTGTATTTAGTAAGTTACCATCGGTATATTTTACTGTGAGTCCGATATTCAGGAGATAATCAAAAACATCAGGCAAACCAAAACCGGCAGCTTTGTAGAGTAAATTATATGTGTCTGCACGATAGCCACGGCCGTATGTTTGATGTGTTTTTAATAATCCTAATGCATTATAAAATTCTAACTTGGCAATAATTTCTTGTTCATTAATAGAACCATCGCCATTTTTTAAAGTCCTATTGATGGTATTAAAAGTGACATCGTTAGAGCTAGGTTTGCAATTAGCAGCAATCAGTCGCTTGATATCTTGAAGTGGAAGTACAAGATGCGCTGTGTCACACATTTTTTTTAACTTCTTTATTTTTCATTTTACTGTTTTGAATATTTTTATTTTCAAATTCCTGCACTATGGCTGACCAACCATATATGTTTATAAATTTATAATAACGAGATGCATCATTTGTCATCCCTTTGATCTCTTTAAAGTCTTGAATGTTTTTCACTGATGGTGCATTGGTAGCGTGATTTTGTGGCACTGGAGCATTTGCAAAGCAATGCATACTCATTAGCAGGCAGCTGGTAATAACGATGTTTTTCATGGTTTACGTGCTTTTAATAAATTGTAAACATCAGGATGTTTGGTGGAAAAGTCATTCTGTTCTATTTGTTTATATACGCTACTATTGGGCTCGATTCCTGCATTCAGTAGTTTTTGAACCAAACTCACAGAAGGGTTACGGCCTTTGATATTGTCTAAAATTAAATTACCATCCACGCCCGTGTAATCGACACCAATACTCAGCAAATAATCAGAAACGACTTCAAGTCCCCAACCAATTGCGTTAGATTGCAAAGAGCTTTTTTCTTCATACGGGCCAAATTTATACGTAACGTGAGTTTGTAAAACATTTTCCGATTTGTAGAATTTTAATTTTTCAATGATTTCGTTTTGATCTATTTTGCCTTCTGCATTGGTTAATGCGCCATTAATAATCATAGAGGATGAACGGCCATTGAGTGGTTTGCAATTTGCTTTAAATAAGCGTTTGGTTTGATCGGCAGTGCTTTGACTCAATGCAATTTCGCAAAGTTTTTCTTTTTCCCCTTTAGGCATTTTACTTTTTAGAATGGTTCCATTTTCGAAATCAAGAACGGCATATTCCCAACCGTATTTGCTTGCTGTTCGGTAATACTGTATTGCTTCTTCGCTCAATTTTTTGGTTTTTTTCGCTTGTATTTGAGAGTCATGATCGTTGGTTTCGGGAATAGAAGATTTTTGGTCATCATTCAATGCTGTTTGATTTGTATGATTGGCATCGTGCTCAACATTATTTGAATGATTTATCGGTAGGCTGGCTTCTGGTCTAAAAATGTAGATGAAGATACCGAGAGATACAAGGCACAGGCCAAAGAGTAAGATTATTTTTTTCATGTTTTAGTCTATTTAAAAATGAATCAAGCGCGTTTTGAGGCGCGCTTGATAGGGGAAAGTTTAAAATTTAAATGTGACATCAGCAATGAACTGTCGTCCTATTTCGGAATATAGTTTGCTACCACTTACATAGAGATTGTTACGGTTGGTAATATTATTTATTGTTAGCCCTAATACAGCTGAATAATCTTTCGAGATTTTCCAATCATAGGTGGTACGCATATCCCAACTAAAACGAGGTTTCACATCTTGAAGGGTATAAGTATCAATTTTTACACCATCATGAATCACTTTGTCCGCACTGCTGGCAGTCAGCACTTGCTCATAGGTATCTTTATAGCTAAAGAAGTTAGAAATTTTTACAGGAACTGCATCAAAGCCAATATCCCAAGTGAAACGTGCTGTGATGGGCTGATTATAATTTGATGCAGGCTTATCGCCAAAATGCATAATTTTTCCATCATAAGAAATTAACTTATATAAGTCTTCCTCAGTTAGATTCTCTGTGTAATCAGGGGTGCTGCGGTAAGAGTCAGTGTAATTCACTGCTAAACCTAAATTATGCTGTGTACCCAAGAATTCTAACGGTTCAAGTGTCTCGAGTTCAAAGGTTACGGTGTCATTCTCGCCGTAACCGCTGTTTCCATATTCATAAGAAAAGTTAAACCCATTGTGGGGAATAGAGGTTTTATTTCTCGAAATTTCATCTTTATATTGGCGATTGACCCATTTTAAAGCGAAATAAGCATTTTTGAATTCGCTACTAAGACCAATCACAAACTCATCTGCATAAGGTGTTTTTAGGTTTTTTTTACGTGTATCTTGCGAACCTGAGCTTTCGGATTCAATCCATTGTGAATTTTGATCTGCGCGAGTTACTTCAAAATTTAAATCAGATAAGGACTGTCTTAAATCAGTCATATACGTCGGAGCGCTATAATAGCGGTTCCAACCTGAAACTAAGGTTAAAGTATCATTACTGAAAGGTTTGTAACTAATATTGGTACGCGGTGCAAAATTCAGGTGATTATTTGATTCATCATAATCTGCACGAAGTCCTAAACGTGCTCTTATATTATTCCAGCGAATATCATCTTCTACATAAATTGAAGCTTGTTGATATTTTTTATTAAATTCACCGGCACGATATAAACTTCCTTTTTTGAAATATTGTCCTTGGAACACTGTAGGAACTTTATTGTTTATAAAAGGAGCAGTTGTATTTTCATCACAAAGTGGGTCATTGATTTGACATTGTCCGCCTTCGAGGTCATACAGGTTTTTAGCATTGCCTGAAGTAACGCCGTAGAAAGTAGAGAAGTCTTTGGTACGTTCCCATTGAACTTCATCATAATGGTAAGCAAAACCGGTACTGATTTGATGCTGTGTGTCTGCCAGTTTAAAAGTGTTAAAAACACTATCGATTTCATAATTGACAGTCGATTGTTTTAAATCAATGTCTGCTGAAGATGCGCCTTCCCAAACTTTTTCAGTGTTGTTCCAGTCTTTACTGCCTGCGGCATACAGCCAATTAATACCAATATCTGCTTCATTAACACGTGAATTATCAATGTTTTGATAATTTAATTTTTGGTTTAATTTACCCCATTGGTAGTCCTTAGCTATTTCAGCAAAGATCAATGCCGATTCATTGTTGGTTGTACTGTATGAATTACGACGTTTCTCAGCATAGCTATTATTTTCTAAATCGCCTAAGTTAAAGCCGAGTTTGATCGATGTATCAGAATTGGTATTTGCAAAAAGTGTTGCACCAATGTTGGTGTTTAATTTCTTTTGTTTAATGATGTCAGGTGAGGGCAAACCACTGTATACAGGCAGTTCTGAGCTTCTTTGAGAAGCATATAGATTTATGCCATAAACTTCGGAAAGTTTACTGTATACATTGGCACTGATGCCTTGACGGGTATATTCCTTTTGGTTTGATTGTGTTGAATCACCTTCAAAAGTGCTTTGTCAGCATCGGTTTTGAGATGATAACGATTCCAATCACTTTCGGTATAGTCATAAGTCACGCTGCCATGAACTTGACCAATTTCGGTTTTAGGCGCACATGTATCCGCCTGAATCACACCGCCTGTGAAGCTGCCATATTTAGCACTGACATTATTGTCTAAAACTTCTAATTTACAGAGCAAATCTGTATTGATCGCGATCCCTTGTGAGCCCCCAGAGACTAGTCCATTAGTGACATCCCCCGAACCCATTGGGTCTAATATATTGGTATTGCTCACGCCATTAATAATAAATTTATTTTGGAATGATTGAGCGCCGTGAATTGATATTTCTGCTGCTTTTAAGTCTGCTTGTGAGCTGGCAGCAAGATGATCATTGCTAAACTGCACATTTGGATTAACTTTTAAAAAGTCTGTGATATTTTTTGAGCTATTCGGCGTTTTTTCTAAATCTTCTTTGGTGTAGACGGTTTTACCTACTTCTTGCTTGGCTTTGACTTCAACCTCAATAGGTGTCATCGACACCGTATTGGTTTTGATTTCTTCGGAGATCTGGCTTTCATTTGCATACGTTTGAGATGCTAAAGCAGTCAAAATTGCGATATTAAGGGGAGAATAGGCAAAGCGCATGGCTGTCAACAATTATGCAGATAAAAACGATAGCGATTATCATTAACTTTACAAGAATAATCAATAGAAATGAGAATTATTTGCAATAAGTGATTTTTTAATACACAACAAATTCAATGAAAATTTTGAATAATCAGGAGAGATGGTGATATGTATTCAATAGACTTGAATATTCAGCTTGGAGAAAGTCTGAATAAGAATTGGCGTCCCTACGGGGATTCGAACCCCGGTTACCGCCGTGAAAGGGCGATGTCCTAGGCCTCTAGACGATAGGGACGTTTAGAAGATGGCGGTATCTTATTGATCCGCCATCATAGTGTCAAGTAGGTGAGGGCCGAGTTTGTTCAAAATATAGCAGAACAGTTCAGCGGTCTTCTGAGTATCGTAAAGTGCAGAGTGTGCTTCTTTACCATCAAACTCAATACCTGCTTGAATACATGATTTTGCCAGCACAGTTTGTCCAAACATTACAGCGCTCAAAGTCACTGTATCGAATACGGAAAAACTATGGAAAGGATTTTGATTTTTTGTCCCTGTACGTGCAATAGCTGCCTGTACAAACCCTAAATCAAAATGTGCATTGTGACCAACTAAAACAGCATGAGTGCAGTTTTGTTGACGACGTACTTCATTCACTGACTTAAAAATACGTTTTAATGCTGATTTCTCATCTTCAGCCATGGCCATACGCATCGGATTAAATGGATCTACACCAATAAAATCCAGTGAACGACGGTCAAGGTTGGCACCTTCAAACGGATTGATATGTGCATGGTGGGCTTCACCCGGTACAAAATTACCTTCTGCATCATACACAATAGGAATAGCTGCTATTTCCAGTAAGGCATCGGTCTGTGAATTAAAACCTGCTGTTTCGACATCGACTACAACAGGTAAGAATCCACGGAAACGTTGACCAATGACTGGTCGAGTTTCATCTGTCACACTTTTCTCCATTGGATGGTCTTACCCGCATACAACGGAATAATTTTTTCGCCATCCAAGTAGTCTAAACTTTCAGGGATCACTTGATCTTCTTTTACCAAGGTAATGGTATTGGTATTTCGAGGGAGTCCGTAGAAGTCTGCACCAAAGTGGCTTGCAAAACCTTCTAAACGGTCGATTTTACCGACTTGATCAAATGCTTGAGCGTATAGCTCAATTGCTGTTGGTGCACTATAACATCCTGCACAGCCACATGCATTTTCTTTAGCATTTTTTGAGTGCGGCGCACTGTCTGTACCTAAGAAAAATTTAGGGTTCGCACTGGTCGCGACTTCGAGCAAAGTTTGCTGATGGGTTTGACGTTTTAAAATCGGTAAGCAATAGAAATGCGGTTTAATACCACCCACCAACATATCATTACGGTTAAATAATAAATGTTGTGGTGTGATTGTCGCAGCGACATTACGGTCTTGTTCTAATACAAAATGCGCAGCTTCACTGGTGGTGATGTGTTCTAGTACCAATTTTAATTTAGGGAACTGTTTTAACAGTGGAGATAGCACTTCATCTAGGAAACGTTTTTCACGGTCAAAAATATCGACATGGTTATGGGTCACTTCACCATGTAAGAGTAATGGCACTTGGTGCTCTTCGAGTTGCTCAATCACACCATAGACTTTACTAATGTCGCTGACACCACTGTCTGAGTTCGTGGTTGCACCTGCTGGATAGAGCTTGATGGCATTAACATGCTCAGATTCTTTAATTTTTTTAACTTCACTCGCTGGGGTGTTGTCTGTGAAATAGAGCACCATGCGCGGGTCAAAGTGAACGCCTTCAGGAACATTTGCCATGATACGTTCACGGTATGCATTTGCTTCTTCAACGGTTTTTACCGGTGGTACGGTATTTGGCATACAAATCGCGCGAGAGAATTGTTGTGCTAAATCAGGAACTGTACGCTTTAGGGCTAGACCGTCACGTAAATGTGCATGCCAATCATCTGGCTGAAGAAGAGTAATCGTGTTCACAGCGATTCCAAGCTTGGAAATAAAACAAATGATAATGCAAATAATGTGAAAATGGTAACGAGATTTCTGTACAAATGACTGAACAGATATAAATATAGAATAAAACTGTGGTATTTTTAAATGACTAAAAGAATTAGATAAATGCTTGGAAATGGAATACAAGTATAACCTTGCAAAGTTGCAATACGATAAAGAAAAAATAGAGGAACTGATTACACGGCAAACCCGTCGTGTAGGGGAAATGTTTCCTAAAAAACTGGAAACTCAATTTTGGACTTTAAGCCTCGATCGTGCGCAAACCAACATACGTCATTTTTTTTGGATGGGAGTGTTGATCTACTTTGTGCTCACGATGCTGATCATTCCCGGAGATTACTGGATAATTAATCAACAGCATTTTGTGCATGATTTTATTCGTTGTTTGGTCGGTCAGCTCAATGGTGCGCTGTGTCTTTTGGCTTTATATACCTTTGCCCGTTATGACCGTCTGAAGCCTTATTTTTCACATGCCAGTATGTTTGTAGTGTTTTGGGCTGTTATTTCAATGTCTTGGCTCACCATGACCGTGTATACCGAAGCACTTAAACATCAGGCCATGATGATCCTTTGTATGATTTACATCTTGAGCTATATTTTGACGGGGGTAAAACCGGTCCAAATGTTGATGTCTGGATTGTTGGCTGCTGTGGTCACCATGTTGATGCTTTTTTCATTAGAAGTGAAATTTGATGTGATGGTGTTGGGGCGTGTACTGATTGGAAGCTGTGTATTGGGTTTTGCAATCAGTAAGATGCTCTGTGCGCGTGAACGGATGATATTTTTGAATATGCTGCGCGCGGATATTAGTGAAAAAATCCATCGTATTCATACCACAGAGCTTTTACATTTAAGTCAGCATGATGAATTAACCAAGATTTCAAACCGACGTACTTTTGATGAAATGCTTGATACCTTTTATGAGCAATCTCGACGTAATAACACCTCGCTTGCTGTGCTATTTATCGATGTTGATCATTTTAAAAACTATAACGATTTCTACGGTCATCAAAAAGGCGATGATGTAATTTCAACCATTGCCAAAACCATTAAAAATGCCATTCGACATATGGATTTTGTGGCACGATATGGCGGAGAAGAGTTTGTGGTTTTACTACCTGAAACCGATGCACATGGCGCTTATGCGGTTGCCTCGAATATTTATAAAGCAATTGATCGTTTAGAGATTCCACACGCAAAATCTTTGGTATCCAATCATGTCACCATCAGTTTGGGAATAACCGTATATCGTGCGGAGATGCTGACCAAGGAAGAGCTATTAACGATCGCTGATCAGGCTTTATATCGTGCAAAACAGCTCGGACGGAATCAAATTTACTATCAATCGATTCGTTCAGCACATGTGGCTTAATGTTTAATAAAATTGAGAACTTCTCTGAAATCGGCAATAAAAAACCGCGCAAAATGCGCGGTTTTTTATGACTCAACAAATCTTATTTGTTTTTGTCTTTTAATTGAGGCACTGCAGAACCTGTACCTACTGCAAGTAAGCCAGAGTTTGTGTAGATGCCTAATTTAGCGCGAGTATCTGTGATATCCAAGTTACGCATAGTCAATTGACCGATACGGTCAGCAGGACTAAACATAGAGTCACCTTTCTCCATAGTTAAACGCTCAGCTTCATAAGTGAGGTTAGGAGATTCAGTGTTTAGAATAGTGTAGTCATTACCACGACGAAGTTCTAAAGTCACAGTACCAGTGATTGCTTTAGCAACCCAACGCTGCGCAGTTTCACGAAGCATTAATGATTGAGAATCGAACCAACGACCTTGGTAAAGAAGACGACCTAAACGCAGACCGTTAATACGGTATTGTTCGATGGTGTCTTCGTTATGAATACCAGTCACTAAACGTTCATAAGCGATATGAAGAAGTGCCATACCCGGAGCTTCGTAGATACCACGAGATTTTGCTTCAATGATACGGTTTTCGATTTGGTCAGACATACCTAGACCATGACGACCACCGATACGGTTAGCTTCAAGAATGAACTCAACTGGGTTTTCGATGCGTTTGCCATTTAATGCAACAGGGAAGCCTTCTTCGAAAGTTACAGAAACTTCTTCAGCTTGTACTTCTACGTCATCTTTCCAGAAAGCAACGCCCATGATTGGGTCGACGATTTTGATACCCGCATTAAGGTATTCAAGATCTTTTGCTTCGTGAGTCGCACCTAACATGTTTGAGTCAGTTGAGTACGCTTTCTCTTTTGACATTTTGTAGTCAAAACCGTTGTCGATTAGGAACTGTGACATTTCTGCACGGCCACCTAATTCGTCAATAAAGGTTTGGTCTAACCACGGTTTGTAAATTTTAAGTGCTGGGTTAGTCAATAGACCATAACGGTAGAAACGTTCAATGTCGTTACCTTTATAAGTCGAACCGTCACCCCAGATGTTTACGTCATCTTCTTTCATTGCGGTTACAAGCATCGTACCTGTAACTGCACGACCAAGAGGAGTCGTGTTGAAATAAGGCATACCACCAGTTGAAATGTGGAAAGCGCCACATTGAATAGCCGCAATACCTTCTAAAGCAAGTTGTAAACGACAATCAACTAAGCGAGCTTTAACTGCGCCATACGCTTCCGCTTTTTTTGGAATCGCATCGTAGTCGTCTTCATCAGGTTGACCTAAGTTTGCTGTGTAAGCATAAGGTTCCGCACCTTTTTGTTTCATCCACAAAAGCGCAGCTGAAGTATCTAGACCACCAGAGAAGGCAATACCAACTTTTTTGCCAACTGGGACATTCTGCAAGATAGTTGCATTATCAGTCATTGTTAATCCTAACGATATAAATATAGGCACCGAGAATGGGTGGCCTGAAAGAATACATATATGTGCGCAATTGTAGCACTTTTCTGCAGGGTTTTTCTAAAAAATCATGAGATACAAGCAATGAGGTGGAAAAAAATGATCGTTGAAATCTATTGTTGAATACTTTATCTAGTTTTTGCAGGCGGAAAATGCATTTTCTGAAAGAAATAGGATGCAAATATAAAGAAATCTATTTGATTTAAATAAATGGTCATACCAATATGGTGTTGATTTGGTTTTTATACTTCCCATTGAAATGAGACTGAGGTCAAACAAAGCTTGGTTATTAGACTAAAGTATATTTTATAAAGTTTAGCTGTAAATAATAAATACAAAACAGATATTTAAAAGTTGATATGGAGGTTTTTAAACGGAAAAATAATGTTTTTGTATTTTATATTGGTCATACCAAAAACAAGAAAAGCTTGAATGATTGAGTTGAAATAATTAAAAATTGCGGAGTATTTCAGCAATAGTATGAGTTTTTATGTCTTTGATTCTTGTTTTGGTCATACCAATGAGAAAAGACCACATGCTGATATTGCTCAATAATTAAATCTTAGTAAGCATTTCAAGGAGATGACAATGCTTCAATGGCAGCAAATATATGACCCAATGGGGAATATATGGATATCAAGTTTAATTGCGCTCATTCCGATTATCTTTTTTTTCTTGGCGCTTGCTGTATTTCGTTTAAAAGGCAGTGTGGCAGGTACGATCACCGTTGTACTGGCACTTTTGGTGTCTTTATTTGCCTATGACATGCCTGCGCTTATGGCATTGGCTTCGATGGTCTACGGTTTCTTCTATGGTTTATGGCCGATTGCATGGATCATTATTGGTGCGGTGTTCCTGTATAAAATTTCAGTCAAAACAGGGCAGTTTGACATCATCCGTTCTTCGATTCTTTCCATTACTGAAGATCAACGATTACAGATGCTGTTAGTTGGCTTTGCTTTCGGTACTTTCCTCGAAGGTGCGGCGGGCTTTGGTGCCCCTGTGGCGATTACTGCAGCACTATTGGTAGGTTTAGGCTTTAAGCCTTTATATGCGGCAGGTCTTTGTCTGATCGTCAATACTGCGCCAGTGGCTTTTGGTGCGATGGGTATTCCAATTATCGTTGCTGGGCAAGTGTCTGGTGTTGATACGATGGAAATCAGTCAGATGGTTGGTCGACAGCTGCCATTTATGGTACCGATTGTACTGTTTTGGATTATGGCGATTATGGATGGCTGGCGCGGTGTGAAGGAAACTTGGCCTGCAGTTGTGGTTGGCGCGAGTAGCTTTGCGATTGCACAGTACCTAACCTCGAACTTTGTCGGTCCTGAATTACCCGATATTACCGCGGCGATTGCCTCTTTAGTGTCATTAACGATTTTATTTAAATATTGGCAGCCTAAACATATTTTCCGCTTTGCAGATCAAGATGCGACGATGAGTGAAGATGTTGCTGCACAAAAACAGCAAAAATATAGCTTAGGTCAAATTGCAAAAGCGTGGTCGCCATTTGCGATCTTAACGGTGATGGTTACGATCTGGAGTATTAAACCGTTTAAGGATTTATTTACCAAAGATGGCGCGCTGCATGACATGGTTATTTCGATCAAAGTGCCATTTTTACATCAATTGGTTCAAAAGATGCCACCTGTCGTACCTGAAATGAAGGACTACGATGCCATCTATAAATTTGATTGGTTTTCGGCAACAGGTACGGCAATTGTCATTGCTGCGATCATTACCATTATTTTCTTAAAAATGAAGCCGAAAGACGCGATAGTGACCTTTGGTGAAACCATTAATGAATTAAAAATTCCAATTTATTCGATTGGGATGGTCTTGGCTTTTGCATTTATAGCCAACTATTCAGGGATGTCAGCAACATTGGCATTAGCACTTGCGCATACAGGTCAAGCCTTTACTTTCTTCTCGCCATTTTTAGGATGGCTTGGTGTATTTCTAACGGGTTCAGATACGTCAGCCAATGCACTATTTGCTGCATTACAGGCAACTACTGCACAGCAAATTGGTGTGCCAGAAGTATTACTCGTTGCTGCCAATACCAGTGGTGGTGTGACTGGAAAAATGATTTCTCCGCAGTCAATTGCAATTGCATGTGCGGCAGTTGGATTGGTAGGTAAAGAGTCGGATTTATTCCGTTTTACCGTAAAACACAGTATAACGTTCACAATCATGATGGGGATTTTAATCACCCTACAAGCTTATGTGTTCCCTTGGATGATTCCATAACACGCATTGTGTAACAACGTTAAGGAAAGCAGATGAAAGTCTCTGATAAAACTGTTCAAAGTCTTCGTGTATTGATTGAAGAAAGCAATATGCAAGTTGGAGATCGTCTGCCTGCTGAACGGAAACTGTGTGAACAACTAGGCGTCTCACGCACCTCTTTGCGCGAAGCGATTTCTCAATTGACCAGCATGGGCGTGTTGGTCAGTAAAGTCGGTGCGGGGACTTTTTTAAAGCAATTACCAGCGACTTGGTCGAGTTATCAAATTGTGCAGCCCATCAGCAGTTTGATTAGTGAAGACCCTGCCTACCGTTTTGATGTGCAGGAGGCGCGCATTATTTTGGAAGGTGGTACCGCATGGTATGCGGCACAACGTGCTACAGCAGAGGACTTGGCACATATCCGACATTATTATGATCAGATCAATCATTTTCAGGCTTTAGGCAATGACGATGAAGCAGCGCGTGCAGATGCCAAATTTCATTTAGCAATTGCTGAAGCATCACATAATTTAGTGTTGATTCAGATGATGCGTGGTCTATTTGATCTGTTGCAATTTAATGTCGTATTAGGTCGTCGAAAAGTTTATAGCGAAGCACACCGATTTGATCAATTGCATGATCAGCACTTTCAAGTCATGAATGCAATTGAACGTCGTGATCCTGAAGCTGCACGTAAAGCAGTCTGTGGACACATTGAGTTTGTAGTACAACAGGTGCGTATGATTGATGAAGAAGAAGCTCGTCGTCAGCGTGCCAGTCGATTAAACAGGATATAAGCATGATTATTTCTTCTGCCAATGACTATCGTGAAGCGGCACGTCGTCGTTTACCGCCATTTTTATTTCATTACATCGATGGCGGGGCGTATGCCGAATATACCTTAAAGCGTAATGTAGAAGATTTATCAAAAATAGCGTTGCGTCAACGTGTGCTGAATGACATGTCACAGCTGAGTTTAGAAACCAAACTGTTTAATGAAACCTTATCGATGCCTGTGGCTTTATCACCTGTGGGTTTAACAGGAATGTATGCACGCCGCGGCGAAGTTCAAGCAGCAGTAGCCGCAGATAAAAAGGGCATTCCATTTACGCTGTCTACCGTTTCAGTATGTCCTATTGAAGAGGTGGCGCCAGCGATTCAGCGTCCCATGTGGTTTCAGTTATATGTGCTACGTGACCGTGGCTTTATGAAAAATGCCTTAGAACGTGCCAAAGCTGCAGGCTGTTCAACTTTAGTGTTTACCGTGGATATGCCTGTTCCGGGCGCGCGTTACCGTGATGCGCACTCAGGGATGAGCGGGCCAAATGCAGCCATGCGCCGTTATATGCAGTCGTGTTTCCACCCACACTGGGCGTGGAATGTGGGTTTATTAGGTCGTCCGCATGACTTAGGGAATATTTCAAAATACTTGGGCAAACCAACAGGTTTAGAAGATTATATCGGCTGGTTGGGTAATAACTTTGACCCATCAATTTCATGGAAAGATCTTGAGTGGATTCGTGAATTTTGGGATGGACCGATGGTCATTAAAGGCATCCTTGACCCTGAAGATGCCAAAGATGCTGTGCGTTTTGGTGCAGATGGCATCGTGGTGTCAAACCATGGTGGCCGTCAGCTCGATGGGGTTTTATCATCAGCGCGTGCAATACCGCCAATTGCAGATGCAGTAAAAGGCGATATTAAAATTCTTGCGGACTCCGGTATTCGAAATGGTTTAGATGTGGTGCGTATGCTGGCTTTGGGTGCAGATACCTGTATGCTCGGTCGCGCATTTGTTTATGCACTCGGCGCAGCAGGTGGTGAGGGTGTTTCCAATCTTCTAGAACTGATTGATAAAGAAATGCGTGTTGCGATGACCTTAACAGGTGCAAAAACCATTGCGGATATTACATCTGATTGTTTGGTGAAGTTAGAGAAAGAGTTGGCTGGGTGATTTTTTGAATAGATCTCTTGGGAAAGTTATTCGTCATAAAAAAAATTAGCAATGAAAGTTCCCTCTCCTTGAAGGAGAGGGTTAGGGAGAGTTATTTATTGAATAATTCTCCTAACCCTCTTGCGTAGCATTGCTACTCATCCCAAAGGGAGAAGGGATATTCATTATAGATTTTAATAACAATGACTAAAAACTTTTGATATGTGCAAATAAACCTACGTTGTTTAAATTATTTAAATCAATATTTTTTTATTGCATAACAATGCAATTCCTCTTTGGCGATAAGAGAAAATAATGAAAATGGAAAATTCTACGAGCATGCAAAGTCAATCATCACAAACCATTCAAAACTTTATCAACATCGTAGGTAAGCAACACGTTTTAACTGAAGATAAAGACACACGTTTATACCGCCAAGGTCGTCGTTATGGTGCAGGAAAGGTCTTAGCTGTGGTTACACCGGGCTCTTTGCTTGAGCAATGGCAAGTGCTGCAAGCGGCTGTGGATGCAAATTGTATTGTGATTATGCAAGCCGCCAATACAGGTCTGACAGGTGGTTCAACGCCGTTTGGTGATGACTATGACCGTCCTGTGGTGCTGATAAGTACACGTCGTTTGGTTGGCATCCAAGTGATTAATGAAGGTCAACAAGTAATTTGCTTACCAGGTGCGACATTAGACAAGCTTGAAAAAGATTTGCTGCCATTTAATCGGGAACCACATTCGGTGATTGGTTCTTCTTGTATTGGCGCATCGGTTTTGGGCGGCGTGTGCAATAACTCAGGGGGCGCTTTGGTACGCCGCGGTCCTGCCTATACAGAGCTTGCACTGTATGCACAAGTAAATGACTCAGGTGAATTGGAGCTGATCAATCATTTAGGTGTCAATCTTGGCAATACGCCTGAAGAAATCCTCACAGCGCTAGAAAATAAAAAATATCAAATCAATGACATTGTGAATAATTCTAGTTGCTGTGCATCAGATCAACGCTACTCACATGACGTTAAACAAGTCGATGAAAATACGCCTGCACGCTTTAATGCAGATCCGAGTCGACTATTTGAAGCATCAGGTTCAGCAGGTAAGGTCTGCGTCTTTGCAGTACGCTTAGATACCTTTGAAAAAATTCCTAGTCAGGTGTTTTATGTGGGAACCAATTCGCAAGATGATTTAACAGAAATTCGTCGTTTTCTATTAAAAGATCTTGCACGCCTCCCGATTGCGGGTGAGTACATTCATCGCAAGGCATACGATATTGGGGCTGAATATGGCAAAGATTCTTTTGTATTTATTGAAAAATTCGGCACCGCAAAAGTTCCTGCTGCTTTTGCCATGAAAGATAAAGTCGATGGCTATTTAGAAAAACTGGGCTTTCGAGGTTTGTCAGATAAAATTTTACAACTCGTTACTAAATTTATGCCGAATCATCTGCCAAAACGGATGAATGAATTCCGTGATTTATATGAACATCATTTGATGATTCGTATTGAAAATCAGGATGTTGATCAAGTTGATGCGTATTTGAAAACGTATTTTTTAGACAAAACCTCAGGCAATTATTTTAAATGTACGGATGAAGAAGGACGTAAGGCTTTTTTACATCGCTTTGCGGTGGCAGGTGCTGCCATTCGATATCGTGACACGCATCGTTCAGAAGTGGAAGACATTGTTGCACTGGATATTGCATTACGTCGCAATGATCGAGAATGGGTGGAAACTTTACCGAAAGCCATGGATGAGCAAATTATCCATAAACTCTATTATGGTCATTTCCTCTGCCATGTGTTTCATCAAGATTATATTGTGAAAAAAGGTGTAGATCCTTTGGCAATGGAACATGCAATGTGGCATTTACTCGATGATCGTGGCGCTGAATATCCTGCGGAACACAATGTTGGGCATTTGTATGTGGCCAAGCCTGCATTAAAAAATCATTATCAAAAGCTGGATCCGACTAATAGCTTTAATGTGGGGATTGGACAAACCAGCAAGCTGAAAAACTGGAAATAATGCTTTAAAAAACAACATGCCGTGATGTGAAAGTACACGGCTTTTTTTATGGTTAAAGGATTAATATATCCGGAGGTATTGACCATAAAGGCGAAGAATATTTTCTAAATTGTCATCCCAAAATATAAAAAAACCGCTAAAGTGTTATGCAACAAGTTGCAAAGCCAAAATAAGGATTCAGCATGACAACGACTAGCTATGCAAATATTTTAAAGCCTTTACATTTGGGTTTTACCACGATTAAAAACCGTGTCGTGATGGGGTCCATGCATAGTGGGCTGGAAGATCGTTTTTATAACTATCCTAAATTGGCAGCTTATTTTGGTGAGCGTGCTAAAGGTGGTGTCGGCCTGATTATTACAGGCGGTATTTCTCCAAACCGCCAAGGTTGGCTGTTACCTGCTGGCGGTACCATGAATACGTTAGGTGATATTGCTCCACATCGCTTGGTGACCCATGCAGTACATAAGCATGGTGCCAAAATTTTAATGCAAATCTTGCATGCTGGGCGTTATGGCTATCAGCCTTTTGCAGTGTCAGCGAGTCCGATAAAATCTCCGATTTCACCTTTTAAACCGCGTCAATTGAGTGATAAACAGATTTTAGACACGATAGACGACTATGTACGCTGCGCAAGCTTAGCTCAAAAAGCGGGCTATGACGGTGTTGAAATCATGGGTTCAGAAGGCTATTTGCTGAATCAATTTTTAAGTCGTCATGTCAACCAACGGACTGACCGTTGGGGCGGCGAGATTGAAAATCGTATGCGTCTTGCGGTTGATATTGTGAAATCGATACGTGCTGAAGTGGGTGAGAAATTTATTATCTGCTTCCGTTTGTCATTGCTTGATTTGGTCCATGATGGGAACACCATGGCTGAAGTCATTACTGTTGCCAAAGCTTTGGAAGCAGCAGGTGTGACGTTGTTGAACACGGGGATTGGCTGGCATGAAGCACGTATTCCGACAATTGTAACTTCAGTTCCGCGTGCGGCATTTGTGGATTATACCGCTGAAGTCAAAAAACATGTTGCGATACCTGTCATTGCGTCAAACCGTATCAATATGCCAGATACAGCTGAAGAAATTTTGGCTTCAGGCAAGGCAGATATGGTGCAAATGGCACGTCCATTCTTGGCAGATCCATTTTGGGTGAATAAAACTGCGACCAATCGTGTCGATGAAATTAATACGTGTATTGCCTGTAACCAAGCCTGTTTAGATCATACTTTTAAAAATCAGCGTGCGACGTGTTTGGTCAATCCACGAGCGGCATATGAAACAGAATTGGTTTATTTAAAGACCAAAAAACCGAAGCGCATTGCAGTCGTCGGTGGTGGTGTGGCAGGCATGTCTGCTGCAACGGTTGCAGCAAGCCGAGGCCATGCGGTGACTTTATTTGAAGCTGGTGCAGAGGTTGGTGGTCAATTTAATTTGGCGAAAGTCGTTCCCGGCAAAGAAGAATTTCACGAAACGATTCGCTACTTTAAAGTTCAAATCGAAAAAACGGGTGTCGATCTGCGTTTAAACACGCGTGTAAACCGTGAACAACTTGAACGTGAAGGGTTTGAGGAAGTTGTTATTGCAACAGGTGTGGTTCCTCGCAGCTTAAAAATTGAAGGTAGTGATGCACCGAATGTCTTGTCTTATGCAGAAGTGCTGAAAGGCGCTGCTGTGGGCAATAAAGTTGCTGTGATTGGTGCAGGCGGTATTGGCTTTGATGTATCTGAATTTTTACTCAAACCGCCACATCAGCCACAACCAATGCCTTTAGCGGATTGGCAGCGAGAGTGGGGTGTCGATCCGAATCCGAACTATGTAACAGAAGGCGGTATGCAGGCTGCTGAGATCGAACCTCCTGTTCGAGAAATTTATTTATTACAACGTAAAACAACTGCACTTGGTGCAGGGTTAGGTAAAACATCAGGTTGGGTACACCGTGCACAATTAAAGAAAAATGCGGTTCGTATGCTGCGTGGTGTTCAATACAAAGCCATTACTGATGAAGGTCTTTGGGTTGAACATGCAGGGCATGATCAATTATTACGTGTAGATACAATCGTCGTTTGTGCAGGTCAGGAATCGGTGAAGCATTTGATGCCAGAACAGGGTGAGAAAACCCTTGCCAATTACCATATTATTGGTGGCGCAAAACTAGCAGCAGAGTTAGATGCAAAACGCGCAATACGTGAAGGTGCGGAGCTCGCGGCTAAACTTTAAGGATTTGGCGAAACAATATTCATTTGAAGGGTTTAGTTGTAATTTTTACTTGTCAGATGAATAAAACCTCCGTATTATGGCGCACATGGAAGCGTGGCAGAGCGGTTTAATGCACCGGTCTTGAAAACCGACGAGGGCGCGAGTCCTCCGTGAGTTCGAATCTCACCGCTTCCGCCAAATTCAAAAAAGCCCCTGTAGTGATACAGGGGCTTTTTTTGTTTTAGATTTTAATTTGAGACGGCAACCTTACTTAATAGTATTTTTAAGGACTGTTAAAAATGAATATCAGACTTAAAATTCAGGTCAGAAATTAATACAAGGGTTGTCTAAGGTAGAATTAAAAGTAAGAGAAAAGAATGTTTATAGATTGATAGTGTTGAATTTATTTTTAATGGCCTATTTATTTAAATCTTTCACAAGCATTGGGCAGAGCTATGATCGCTTATTTTGAAAAAATATCAATTGTATTTTATTTGATCAATTGTTTTGAAGTGTTAGCAAGGCTTGGCAAGAGAATTGAAAGTGCTATATTTAAATCACGGTAGGTCATAAAACGACGCTACCAATAAGTTGGACGGATCAATGACAGCTCGTTGAGTTTCGTAATATTTTAGTCTTAAGATATTGCAGACAATAAATCAGCACTAGCCTTCCAACATAGAGCCCGCAGCGATGCGGGCTTTTTAATGCCATTTTAGATTTGAAAATATAGTGCTTTTGTCAAACAATAATTAAATAGTCAACCTATGTTATTGATATATAGTTACTAAAGTAAAATAAGTTTACATTGCCATGAAATCTAACATTTACAAAGCAAGTTGTTGTGTAAAGATGTGATATAAAAAATGCAATTATTAAAACAAGTAGAGACATTACCATGACACAGATGATTGACATAAAGGTAAAGGACCAATTTAGTCAGGTTTATGAAGCACAAGCTTTGGTGCGTAACCCTTCAGAAGAAGATTCAAGAGGGCTGTTTCATCGCATTGAACATATCATTATTGCAGGTGAAATCATCCTACCCAGTATCGAACTACTTTTTGAAAGTCAAAAATCGGACAGTATTTACAAGCTTTTAGAAGCTTAAATTGAATGAATAAAAAAAACTCACCTTATGGTGAGTTTTTTTTTATTTTAGAGTTAAAAATTTAAGTTGTTTGATCTACTTTAAATTGATTCAAAATATAAGAGAGTAACTGATATCGCGTCATCGGATTGCTAGAAGACAGTTCAACGTCTTGTTTACGCACTTGAATTTCTTGAGTTAAAACTCCAGCTTGAAAACGTTGCACGATCATATGATCTTTTGATACATCATGGTCGGTCAGCACTAGTTTTGGTCCAAGGTGCAGATGTCCAATCGCATCTAGACATTGTTCAAGGCTGCTATATAGGTTGAAAAGGATGAGTGCCTGATCATTAGAATAATTGGCTAAATTCATTTTTATTATCCATGGTCAAAAATTATTGAGCAGGAATAGTGTATATGAATTGAGCAACAATAATCTGTATGGATTATTTTTCATTTAATGTCTATCTAGCTAACTTTGGTTAAATCATTGAGACAGCTTAAATCTTTATGAAAAATAAGTTGGAATTCGCTTTAAATTAAAGCGGCTTGAATACCAATGGGACATCATAACGGGCAAATTCTTCAATGATACTGTTTAAAACCAATTGAGCTTGAGGTTCCGCTGCTGTAAAGGTGAGTTCTTGGTTCGTTTGGCTGTTGAAGCATTCAACTTGTTCTATACGCCAAATTGTTTCAATGGCTGTATTTTGAATGACCACACGTCGAGGTTGTAATTCGTCACTAATTTTTCGTGGCATGACATAGGTAATGGCCAATTGAACATCGGGCAATTCGTCTGGTGAGGTTAAGAATGTAAACACCCAATTGCCAATTTTGCTGAGTTGCATAGGATTATCGAAAGAATCAAATTCTAAACAAAACTGTTGTGACATTGACATGCTCAAACGCTAGGAGATCGGTTTTATTCTTGCGATTTTTTACTGTTGATTGACATTAGGGGAAGGTCGTATAAAACAGCAGTTAAAACCATAAAAGAAATAAGTGAATCGATAAAGTTAATAAAATTCAATTCCTTATATTGATATTTGTGAAGAATTACTCACCTCATTAAGTTGTTTTTTGAATGAGAAGTGAGGAAAAGTCTCTAAGTTAAACCAGTTGTTGTAGATTTTTTAGACTGTAATTAATTTGCTGTAATGCATGTTGTAAGAGTTTAGGTTGAATATTGGATTCATTTAGACAGGTGATCCATTGCATCTGACAGGCTTTTAATTCTGCAATGTCCGTGGCCTGTTGAATATTAAGTATTAATTTTTTTGCCATCAGTCCACAATAACGCTGTAAGTAACTGCACATAAAATTCTGTAACTCATCAAAATCATGTTCGATGAAATCAATGATTTGTTCTGCTAATACAGGGTTGTTTGATGTTATGTTTTCAGGTATGGCTTGATTAAATTGATGGGGTATAAAGCCAATTGCATCCATTGGCAGGGAGTCAGTTATTTCGTGCTGTGAATGAGTATGAGGAACTTCCATCGTTGGCATTGAAATTTTATCAAGTGTGACATTTTCTTGCGCTATGCGATCGGATGTCTTTGTTGACGCTATTTTAGGTGTATTAAAAGCAGAAAAATCGGATTTTTGAAGGCGTTGATGATCATGTGCTGTAATTGGCTGAATCAGCCCAAGTTCCATCAGTTGCTCGAGCAAGGACACTTCAGCAATCCGCTGCTGATAATGCACTGGCATTTGGTTAAAGTCATCACTACCAATTAAGAGTAGCAGACGACGTTGTCTTGCATTTAATGCGAGCTGTCGGTCTTTTAAAGTTTGAAAACCCAGCTCAGTTTTTTGATAGTTGAACATGTCTTAATTCCATAGCTCAAAAGAATTAAGGCAATCCTATGCAGTGATAATGACAGTAATATTAAGAAAATATTAAACAATCAATGATTTATAGAGTAATGACAGCAGAGTTTTCTAAAGCTTTACGCAAATAAGGGTCTAAGTCATCTTGACGTAATAGCCATTGCACATAGTCCGCAGGTAATTCTGCAATTGCGGTACCACGGTGTTTACCAAAATTAATACTGCGTGGAATGCGAGCATCTTCCGAAGCTTCGTATAAGTCTTCGATGCTGTTGATTTTTAAGTGATGCACAATATGCATCAAAATATTGGCAGTTAAAATAATATCCATATCTGCGCGGTGAGCTTTACGGATCATTTCACGGGCTTTTTCACTGCCTTTGGTGATCATATATATCAAGGCAGAAATATTATGAGCTTCTGCATCAGGCCAAACACGACGAGCTAGCGCAAGGGTACAAATGGCTTTGATTTTTGAACTATCTACACCGCATTTTTCGAGCGCTCGAATATCGTAGTCGATATTATGCCCAATGATATATGTCGTCTCTGATGGGAGTTCAAAACTGCTGTAGTGGGGCTGACCTTCAAGATCTGATTCTAAAATATGATGAACAGCCATCGCTGCAAAAGAAATAGCTTCATCACAACGATATAGTTGATCAAAAATTTTAGATTTATCTAAGGTGATTTTGGCATCTGCCACCTGAATTGGAGCATAGGCAATCTCGATGGGTTGTCCATTTAGTGTATGGGTTTCTGTGTCGAGAATGATGGCTTGCATGTCCAGTTCCAGCATGTTGAATAATGTTTATGAATGTACATGATCACATCCACACTGACAAACCCATGCTGTGATTATTTGTAGGAATATTATGAAGATGGCTGCGCAGTGTTTAAATAATCTGCTTTTATCGCATCTGCCGAAATAAAACTTTACAGCGGGATAAAGCTAAACCATCTTCTAAATCGACTTATTTTAAAGGCTTTTGTCCATCGTGATATCCAAAAATGTCGCTAAGTGGATTAAGCACTAGAGTATGTTCACGATCAATGGCATGGTGGTTTTTCGGCTTTACTTTTGTGCATATGTTTGTGTAGTTGGCAGGGGGTACAGCATTTTTGTTGATTTTACATTTTGCTTTAACCTCCGAAAAATAGCCCAATCTGTATCCAATGATCAGAAATATAAGTTCAGCCATTTTTCTGAGATCGGGGTGGCTGATGTATTTGAATGTTGTTAATCCATATCGAGCTAAAACAAAGTTTTAGTTCTATATTAATTTGATCAATTAAAATAAGAGTAGTTGCTTAAAAATTAGGCTTGTACAAAAGTTTGTTCCATGTATTTAATGATTCATATTCAATGAAAAATTGACTTTAAAACAACAAACAAAAGGATCATGGAATGAAAATGCTGCGTTTAACGGTTTTAGTCAGCAGTATGCTATTTTTAGCAGCCTGCGGTAATGATAGTAATGACCAACAATTTAGTAATCCTGAAACAAATGCTGATCTCAATCAGATCAAAAATCCGGTGGTAACTACAACAGCCTATAGTCAAGACAATATGCCTGCTGTGAGTGCAGACAGCCGATTGATGACCTATAAAATGCTAGGAGTAGATGGCAAAATTGTTCAAGCCACAGCCTTAGTCTTTACCCCAAAAACAGTTGCTCCGGCAGGTGGTTGGAAAATTGTGGCTTGGGCACATGGAACGACCGGTGTGGCTGATAAATGCGCTCCGAGCCGACAAGGTTTGCAAGGCACTGAATATTTATTGCAAATGTTATTGGCAAAGGGTTATGTCGTTGTGGCACCCGATTATGAAGGATTAGGGGAACCTAGTGGACGTGAAAACCATCCTTATCTGAATCTAAAAAGTGAAGCCTTTTCGATTACCGATGCCGTTGTCGCAGTTCGAAGTTACTTAACCAGTCAAGGTAAAACGGTGTCGAAGGATTGGCTTTCGATCGGACATTCTCAAGGTGGTCAAGCCGTATTAGGTGCAGCTGAATTCGCATCGCGTGCTGACTTAAATTATAAGGGAACGATTGCCATAGCACCTGCAAATAATCTTGCGCTCATTCTTGACGCAGGCGAGAAGTTAGCTGTAGGTAAACCTGCAACCGTGCAAAGTATGATTTATGCACCTTTAGACAGTTTTACTGCGCAGATCATTGCGGGTATGCAAGGGCATAAAAACAGTGTGGAATATTCAAAAGTATTTAGTGGACATCTGGCTGCGATTGCACCTCAGGCTGAAACAGTGTGTTCAGGCGAGTTAACCAAGTTAATTCAAGATGACATGCTTAGTTATGCGAGTCAGAACACGACTTTGGATAACTATGGCCGCACGCAGTCTGATTTCTTAACTTTAAAGCCAATCCAAAACTTTATGAGTGAAGGTTCACAGCCTTTAACGACAGCGGTGAAAACGCCGATCATCATTTATCAAGGTAAAGCCGATCAGACCATTCCAGCAGATGCGACTAAATTTATGATTAGCCTTGCTAAGCCGGGAACATCGATTGACTATCGTGAGCAAGCGACAGCGGATCATCTTACTATTTATACCGATAATCTGGCAAATTTTGTGCAAGATGTAGAGACTCTCATGCCAAATCAATAAGTTGATTTGACTTAAATAATGCTCGTGCAGATTCAACATGGGCATTATTTATTTAAAAACAGCACAAACTTCCCTCTCTCATTTCTAAAACTTCATGCTACAATACGCGCCAATCTTAGCACGGCTTAAAAGCCCTAATTTAATAGGACCTCGCTAATGTTTGCCAACACCTCTATTGCTCAATTTGACCCTGAATTAGCTCAAGCGATCTCGAATGAAGATGCTCGCCAAGAAGCGCACATTGAGTTAATCGCTTCAGAAAACTACTGTTCACCTGCAGTAATGGAAGCTCAAGGTTCAAAACTTACTAACAAATATGCAGAAGGCTACCCTGGCAAACGCTACTATGGCGGTTGCGAGTATGTAGACGTGATCGAACAATTGGCCATTGACCGTGCTAAAGAATTGTTTGGTGCTGATTATGCAAACGTTCAACCACACGCTGGTTCACAAGCAAACTCTGCAGTTTACCTTGCGCTACTTAACCCAGGCGATACAGTTTTAGGTATGAGCTTGGCTCACGGTGGTCACTTGACTCACGGTGCTAAAGTTAGCTTCTCTGGTAAAACTTACAACGCAATTCAATACGGTTTGAACCCAGAAACTGGCGAAATCGACTATGAAGAAGTTGAACGTTTAGCTGAAGAACACAAGCCAAAAATGATCGTGGCTGGTTTCTCTGCGTATAGCCAAGTTGTTGATTGGCAACGTTTCCGAGATATCGCGGACAAAGTTGGTGCTTACTTATTCGTAGATATGGCTCACGTAGCTGGTCTTGTTGCTGCTGGTGTTTACCCAAGCCCAGTACAAATTGCTGACGTAACTACAACGACTACACATAAAACACTTCGTGGTCCACGTTCTGGTTTAATCCTTGCGAAAGCAAACGAAGAAATCGAGAAAAAATTACAATCAGCTGTATTCCCAGGTAACCAAGGTGGTCCTTTAGTTCACGCTGTAGCGGCTAAAGCGATCTGCTTCAAAGAAGCAATGGCGCCTGAATATAAAGCTTACCAACAACAAGTTGTTAAGAATGCGCAAGCAATGGCTGAAGTTCTAATCGAACGTGGTTATGATGTTGTTTCTGGCGGTACTAAGAACCATTTGTTCTTATTATCTTTAATTAAACAAGACATTACTGGTAAAGATGCCGATGCTTGGTTAGGTGCTGCTCACATTACTGTGAACAAAAACTCAGTACCAAACGATCCACGTTCTCCATTCGTGACTTCTGGTATCCGTATCGGTACTCCTGCTGTAACAACGCGTGGTTTTGGCGAAGCTGAAGTACGTGACCTTGCAGGCTGGATCGCTGACGTTCTAGACAGCAAAGGTGACGAAGCTGTGATTGCTACAGTGAAAGAAAAAGTTGCTGCTGTTTGCGCTAAATTCCCAGTTTACGCAAAATAAGTCTGACTTGAGAAAGCCCCCTCAAGGGGGCTTTTTTTTATGTCATCAGAAAAATTCAAAAGTTATCTAAACATTTATATTTCTGATATAACGGAATAAGAGATAACAAAAAATTTGCCCATCGCTATAGATCTGTTGGCAAGGTCGCAAAGGAACTTTATATGAAAAAACCCAATATTATTCTTTCAGAACAAGATTTACATCGCTTAGAAACCATGTTGGAGCATCAGTCTAAGTTGACGCCGACGATGGAACATTTGGAAGATGAGATGGCGCGCGCTGAAGTGGTTGCTCCACAAGATGTCCCTGCCAATGTGGTGAGTATGAATGCCAAAGTTCTCATTAACATTGCACCTGCGACAGAAGCAACCGAAATTACACTGGTCTATCCACATGATTTTCGTGGCGATAAAGGTCAAGTCAATGTTTTGGCTCCAGTGGGCGCTGCCATTTTAGGTTTGGCTGAAGGGCAGGAAATAGAATGGCCGCAGCCTGATGGTCATACCATGAAAGTCAAAATCATTAAAGTGCTCTATCAACCTGAGCGTGAAGGGAATTATCTATAATTCCGCTGTGATATACAGATAAAATCCGCACACAAAGCCATCGATACCGATGGCTTTTTTATTTTTCGATATCGCATTTTTAGATATGAAATCGGCAAATGTTGTTAAGCAGATTTCATTACAACCATAGCAGTTTAACTTGGGAAAACTGTCAAATAATTGACAGAGTCATGGGCACGAAGTCGGCACACTTTATTTCAACAACACCATCGTTGCTTAATAATTTGAAGAATAAGGTAGAGCCCTATGACACAATTAGAATCGAATCATTACAATCCAGACTATCAATATCAGCATATTGAAGTAAAACCTGTAACCGGTCGTATTGGTGCCGAAATTTCTGGCATTCAATTGTCTGGAAATTTAGACAAAAGCGTGGTCGATGAATTTAATCATGCACTATTAAAATATAAAGTTGTATTTGTGCGTGGACAGCAAGATCTCACAGATCTAGAACAAGAAGCCTTTGCACGACTTTTAGGAAATCCGTTGAATCACCCAAGTGTGCCACTCAAAGATGGTACAGCACATACTTTGTCAATTGACTCACGTGGTGGGCGCGCAGATTCGTGGCATACCGATATTACGTTTTTGCCCAATTATCCTAAAGCCACAATTTTAAGAAATGTAGTTGCACCTGAACATGGTGGCGATACGGTTTGGGCCAATACCGTGACCGCTTATGAAGATTTAAGTCCTGAGCTGCAAAAGTTGGCGGAACAATTACGCGCGGTGCATAGCAACAGTTATGACTATGCGGCGCCGAAAGGTCAGTACAATGAAAAAGGTCGCCATTTATTCCGAACCGCGGTAGAAGTGGAAACTGAGCATCCTTTGGTGCGTGTACATCCTGAAACAGGTGAGAAAAGTTTGGTTTTGGGGCACTTCTTTAAACGCTTCAGTGGATATAGTCCGGCACAGTCACATCGTTTATTTGAACTGTTTCAAGAGCAAATCGTGCAATGGGAAAATGTTGTGCGTTGGCGCTGGGCGGTAGGTGATGTTGCGATTTGGGACAATCGTGCGACGCAGCACCGTGCCATCAATGACTATGGTGACGCGCTGCGTATCGCCTCACGTGTCACCATTGAGGGCGATGTGCCTGTCGATGTAAATGGTCAGCCGAGTACCGTACTGAAAAATATTCAAAACACCGACATTTCAAACTTGCGTTCTGAAGCAGGCCGTATTTATGAGAAAGCATCTTAAGTATGAGAGCGTCATTTAAAACAGCATAAAAATAGATAAATAATGCGAAAAACAATGGTTTTACATTTTTCAGCACTTGCCTAAGATCGATGAGATCTTAGGCATTTTTTTATAGACGTGAGCGATCAAAAGAACACCGCCCAACAACATTTGTTGCAAATTTTGCGTAATGAAGACATCTTTCAGGGCTTTAGCGATCAGACTTTAGAACAGCTTGTGCAACAGGTGAAATATTCACGTTTTCATGCACAGAAGCACATCTTAAAACAACAACAAATCGTGCAAGATATTTATATTTTGCTTTCAGGTACGCTACAAATTGGTTGGTTGCAAAACAATGGTGAATTGATTGTCAATGACTATATTCGTCGTCAGTCGGTATTTAATTTTGTCGCACTCTTACAACAAAAGCCTTTGAATTATGATTATTTTGCTGCGACACACGTCGAGGTGGCAATCATTTCTGGAACAACGTTTTCAGCGGTTTTACAGCGCGATCCACAGGCGCTTTGGAATGTCGTGCAATCTCTCAGTCGACGCATGTATTTGATGTTTGAGCATAATCGTTATTTGAGAACAGCAACGCTAGAGCAGCGTATCGCAAGACATTTGATTCGACTCTATGAACAATATGGCTGTCGGCAGGAAATTCCTTTGAGACTCAGTCAGCAGGAATTTGCAGAGTCTTTTAATATTTCACGCCAAACCTTGAATAAACATCTACAGCAATTTGTTCAAACACAGGTGATCGCGTGGAATTATGGACAAATCGTGATCTTGAATCTTGGGCGTTTAAGGCAAATGAGTGAACTAGATGAATAACTAGATTTAAAATTTGACGAGAAGCCATTATCGCAAATGGCTTCATTAACCTTACCTAGATTAGTGCTTACTGATTTTATCCAAATATCCCATCATAAAAGCAGAAAAAACAAAGGTTAAATGCATGATGATGTACCACATGATTTTGTCATTGGGGATGTTTTTCGCATCCATAAAAATACGCAATAAATGAATCGAAGAAATTGCCACGATTGATGCTGCAACTTTGAGTTTTAATGAATTGGCATCCATGGTGCCGAGCCAGTTCAAGCGATTGGTCGATTCATTAATTTTTAATTGCGAAACAAAGTTTTCATAGCCTGAAAACATCACCATTACAATCAGTCCGCCCACCATAGTCATATCGACCAAAGAGAGGATGACTAAAATCAGGTCAGCTTCTGAATATTCTAAAATATGCGGAAGGACATGAATGACTTCTTGGAAAAATTTAATCGCGAGCAGTAGCAGTGCAAAGGATAAACCAAAGTACACGGGAGCCAGAATCCAACGTGCAGCATACATTGTGTTATGGAAAAAACGTTCCATTTAAGCCTCTAAAATTATTGATCTAATATTTGGTTCTAAAGTATATGAATTAAATTTTACGATAATTTTGATAATAATTCATGTAGAGTCAGTTGTTTAATTTAAATCTAGATTGAACCTTTGGGTATCTTAAGCTTGAATTCATCTGTGTAGGTCATCATACCCATTGAAATGATGCCGTATGGCTGCTTAGGCGGATCTATAGGCAACGGTTGAATTTAATGACGAAATTTGACCGATGAAATAGATATATTTTTTGCAAAATACTACAAGACTTTTATGGCAAAACTTGTAGTATAAAAATGATTTTATTGAGTTTAATTGGCTATGTCACAAATTGATGTATTGGTGCCGTTAAAGGATATTACGGTAGATCGGGCGGAAGTGCTTTCGATTAAGCGGAATGACCTTGTGCCATTACTGACCGATCAATATCGTCTAAATCATTATGCAGATCAATTAATTCAAGCACAGTCGGTGCTGCTAGACGGTGTTGACCCTCAATTGACGAAACAACTTAGTCAAACTATTGAACAGTTGATTCAAGCTCTAGCCAATTCAAAAAAATATTTAAAAACACGCAAATTTAATGCCCTGCAAAAATGGTTAGGCATCGATTTGGAATATGGTTCAGGACAAGTTGAATATTACAAAAATCTAGATCAATTACTTGATCGGGCAAATCATCTGAGCCAAAAGTTACAGTTAGAAATTCAAAAGTCCCAAGCACGTTTTAATCAATTGCAAGGCTTACGTGAGCAAATGGCGCGCTATATCGTCGCGGCTGAAGAGTTCTTGGTGGAATACCCACAGTTTGTGAAAAATCAGCATCCGCTTGACAACTTTGCAGAACGTTTATCGAAAAAGGTGAATACGTTGCAAACCTTACAAGCCAGTAATGATATTGCAATTACGCAAATGCAGCTTTCTCAGCAGCTTTCTTTTGGATTATTAGATCGATATAAGGAAGCTCAGCAGGTGTTGATTCCAGCATGGCAATATCATGTGAAACAAAGTCTTCAAAGTAACTCGACAAGTTCATTGGAAAAGCTTGATAATAGCCGTGAAAATTTGATTAAAACTTTAAAAAAATCATTAGAGAATTCCTCTAAGTCTTAGAAATATAAGGTGAGTTATGACCGATTTAGATGCCAAAAATTTACCCGTTGAAGTAAGCAAAGAGTTGACTGAAGAAAAATTTCAGCAACTCAATTTGCAGGAAATTGGCTTACAAACTTCCGATTTTCACGAAGTCGAAGCTGCACGTAAGGAATTGGCAGATTTAAGTCATAATAGTGTTGCTGAATATGGTAAAAACATTGCCACCAAGACGTCGACCTATACCGATGAATTATTAAATTTGGTGCAAAATAAAGATCTAGATGCGACAGGTCAAAAGCTCAATCAGGTGGTACAAGTCGCACAGCAACTAAACACCACGAGCATTTTAAATAAATCTAAAAGCTCAGGATTTTTTGGTGGTTTACTGAGTAAATTTAAAGGTGCCAAGCAAAGTTTTGATCAGCACTTTAATACCACCAAAGAGCAAATTGATGCGTTGGTCAAAGAAATTGAAACTTCGCAAAATGGCTTAAAAGCGCGTGTAAATACCTTAGATAAAATGTTTGAAGGCGTACAAGACGAATATAAACAATTAGGGGTGTATATCGCCGCAGGTAAGTTGAAAGAGCAGGAAATCCAACAGGAAATTGCAAGCTTAACCACTCAAGTTCAAGATCAAACCACTACGCAAAAAATCTATGACCTCAATCATTTGGCAAATAATCTTGAAAAACGTGTGAGTGATCTACAGATCTTGCAACAATCTGCTATGCAGACCTTGCCGATGATTCGCATTATTCAATCCAATAATTTGATGTTGGTTGATAAATTTTATGCTATTAAAAATATCACCTTACCGGCATGGAAAAACCAAATTAGTTTGGCGATTTCATTGCAAGAACAAAAGAACAGCGTGCAATTGGCAAATAGCATTGATGATGCGACCAATGACCTATTAAAACGCAATGCAGATTTATTGCATCAAAACTCTGTCGATACAGCGAAAGCCAATCAGCGTTCAGTGATTGATATCGAAACACTTGAACATGTGCAAAATACCCTCATTAAAACCGTTAATGATGTGATTCAAATTCAGAAAGAAGGTGTACAAAAGCGTGAAGAAGCGACGACACGTATTCGTGCCTTACAAAACAATTTGAATCATCTGGTGATTGAATCGAGTGGTTCAAACCCTTCTTCATAAGCTGTGAGGGAGGTGAAAATATAATCTGAAGGAGTATGTCTTTGCCTCCCATTGATGAATATGCGCTAAATCCGCAGCAACTGGAAACAGGGCTTCAAACCATTAAGAAGCGTCAACGCAATTTGACGTTATTGACTTTAACCAGTGTTTCTGTGCTGATCGTTTCGGCTGTGATGCTGTTTATTCAGCATGATATGGTCTATAGCTTTTTTGGCCTAAGCTCTAGCGTACAGCAATTGCATATACCCATTAGTGCAGGTGATTTGGCATATCAACTCGGTGAGTCCTCCGACTATTTTTCAAATTTTTTATCCTTTATTGGTTGGTTATTTCTCAAACTCATCGTTTCATTTATTGGCGCATTTTTCTTGGTTGGATTTCTAAAGAAATTTCAATTTTTTAGAATTCGCTTCCAATCTTTTGTATTGAAATTTGTCGGCTGGATTTTATCGTTTATTGTGCTTTGGTCAGGCTTAACTTATGTGCAATATGACCTTAATCATGATGACCGTGCAGCAGATCAAAAATTGGTATATTATGAAAAAAATATTCAGGAAAGCCAGCTGGCTTTCGAAATGGAAGATGCACAATTGGCAAAACCCGTGCAAGCCTATTTACTTGCACAAGCTGCTTTGATGCATAAGCCTGTAGATCGTGCGCCAGCAATTCCTTTGGTGCAATCCTTAATCAATACCGAGCAACAAAATCCAGCAAAATTCCGTGAATACGGTTTTCAGCCTGAACAGCTCTGGGCGATGCAAAATCAGCTATTTGATAAAACCATGACACCGATGGCGCAAAGCGTGGAAAAACAAGTTCAGCAAGCCAATGTAGTAGAAGTTGTTGTACGTTGGCTGTTGATGACCGTGATAGTACTCACGCTGGTTTTGAGCTTAATTTTGTATCTGCTTTCTCAGCAGTTCAAATCACGGATTAATCGAATTGAGCAGGGACTTCATTAATAGGCCTATTTTCTTTTTAGATCATTGCATTGCTCAGAATAAAAATCCCCATCACATTGTATGGGGATTTTTGATCTTGGGTAGATTAACTTGCGCGATGAAAAAGTTGTCGAAGTTCCTGTGTAGAAAAAGTCTGATCATTCACTTCACCATCCACAAGGTAAAAAGGAATCGGGTGCTGTCCCTTTGATTTTACATACTGTGTAATTTCATGCTGGCGGTCTGCAATATCTTTATGTTGAATTGAGCGCAGTACTTTCGAGCCATCTAAACCAATGCCTTCAATAATGCTTTTTAAAACGTGAATTTCAGCAATATTTTGACCGTGTGCAAATAATGCATGGAATAGGGCTTGAGTCAGGGCATATTGATCCAGAATATTGTCCAAGGCCAATATAGCTTGATGAGCCAGTTGACTGTTTGGCATACGTTTCATGTACTCAATATTGACAATCACATCTTCGCTATAAGCGGCAAATTTTGTCATTTCGAGTTTTCGCTTTGCTGCACTTGCGCCATACTTATTGGTTAAATACTGCAGCACATCTAAGCCTTGTTCAGGAATTTCAGGAACGCGTTGAATCGGCAATAGCTCTACACGGGTTGCTGTATGTTCATTCCAGTTTTGTTTTAACTTTTGAAATGCGACATAACTCATGGGATAAACAATATCAAAGACAAATTCAATTTTCATTATTCTGCTCACTGTTGATTTTATACTTGTAGATCGATGGCTGATTGATACAAGGGATTGATTTCGGCTTTATTGATAGAACTCATAAGCAGTCAAATCATCTGATATTTCCTTTGATTTAAAGCCGACTTGCTGAAATGAAACTTAAAGCTTTATAAAGATTTTGTAATTGATCAGGTCGTGCGTTGGGTCTTGTATAGAGTTGGTGTAATTTCAATAAAAAAGAAAAAAATGAGGAATTTATCACGATATATGTGTGCGAAATAATTCATTTTAATGTTAATATACGTCCATATATTTATGATTTAGAAAGAAATTTAATCACTTGATTTGTAAAACCGATTAATTTTATAAAAACAAACCGTTTCACCTATTTAATGGTTTGTTCTATCATTCTCTCATCAAATAAATTTACTCCTCTGGAGACGTTAGCAATGTTAGATCAAAATACT
>NZ_VPCE01000017.1:0-68588 GCF_013418335.1 Acinetobacter sp. YH12145
TTGCTAGATTAAAGCAATTTAGAGGAATTGCCACACGCTATGACAAGCTAAAGCAAAGCTATGAAAATTCTGTTGCCTTAGCTTGTATCTTTATTTGGCTACCATTATGAAATGTCAACAGACCCTATTATTCTTGTACTGTATGCCCAACTCTTTTTCATGCTAATGGGCGCTATCAAATATTGGAAAAGAGATGTTCTAGGCTTGAAAATACTGTTTTGGATCAGCTTAAGCCTTGTCCCGATTATTATCACACCCTTAGTCATTTACTATCCAAAAGTAACAACTGGCTTTTTTCTCTTTATGCAAAGCTCTTTTGGCTTCAGTAGCACAGGCTTCGAGTTTCATGTTGCCTACGACACCCAACTCACCCTCTTAAATACATCTTTTTGGGGAATTGGAATCAATCTTATTGAATTTTTTCTATGGTTACGCTTTAAGAATATTGCAGCAAATAATCATATTTCGATTGCCCATTTCAAGAATGAAGACTTAGAACTGAAACGCTATGATTAGCCATTTTTGACCGTATATAAACTAGAATTCTGACATCTGGTCTGACCATCCCTAAGCACTCAAAGCCAAAGCCTAAAGACTTTGGCTTTTTAATCACTAATTTTTTCCCTCACATAATAAATCACCCCTGCCCGATCATCCGAAAAATAAAAAGATTTTTTATCGATCTTATAAATATCTGCAGGCCGCCCAATTACCGTTTTACCGAATAAAAAACCATCCATAAAGGTTTCAAGTTTTTGTCCTTTACGCATAATTGCAATTTGATAGCCATGACCAATCGCCTCATCGGTAGAGCCATGCAAGGCTACTAAAAATGCATTTTTAATGGCGGTATCAGTATGGGGGTCATCAAAATAATCAAAACCCAATGCAGATGAATGCGAAGGGAAATAAGCATAGGGCGATGGAACATTTTTACAGCCAGATGCACGTTTAAATTTAGGGTCCGCCAAGACATTGCCCAGCCATGAATAACATGCGAGCCAACCATAATCGACATCCTGTTTTAGCGCATAAAAAGTTTCATCTGGCTTTTTACGTCCCAAATGATCAGAACCTTGATTGGTCGCAAAATAGAAATCTACCGATCCATTTTAATCCAACTGCATTACGCAAACCTGTCGCATAAAACTTTTGCTCTGAACCATCAGGATTCATCTCGATGACTGAAGCCCGTACTTTTTCTTTCTCTACACAGGCATTACAACTCGAACCGACAGATACATAAACTTTTCCATTTCCACCAATAGCAATCGTCCGTGTCAGGTGCCAACCGCCGTATTTATAACTCAAACCATAATCTGGAAATGTCGCTAAAACTTCAGCCTTACTCGAAGGCTGAGTTTCTACTTTGTTGAATTTTTGCCGTGTCAGTCGATGCGTTTCCGCCAAATAGAGCCAATCCTGTCCTTGAGCATCGGTATAAAACTGAACTGAATTTGGATTTCTCAAACCAGTCAAATAAGGAATGATTTTGCCAAATTTACCTGTGTCAGCATTCCAATCATCCAATATATACACAGTACCTTTTTTATTATCTATTAGATCATACATATCCGTGACAAACATTCTGCGATCAGGCGCTTGCGAAAAAAAGCGTACCCGTTTGAGACCTTCAGCAGCAGGAATGATCTCGAAATTTGCAGGCAAATTTAATGAAAACTGCTTGCCATTTTTTAAATGGATTGGATGCGGTACAAGTTTGGGTTGTTGAGCCCAACTGGTCATTGAACAGACGAAACCAAGGATCAAGATGGCGCTTATTTTTATCATATTTAAATACATCTCAATGAATCATGTATATCTATATTCATCATAGATACCTTGTATCTATTTTATTCAATTTTTATTTTTATAAAATATTATACTTTTGAAAATTAAAGTTTTTTTAAATCACATACGCTGTTGCAGTACACAACAAACAAAAATAAGGAGGAATTTATTCCCCCTCACTTCTTCGTTTTTAAATTATGATTTTAATCAAAATCCATGAAATAACTTATTCATATCTTTGCATACATATTCTTTAAAATGATAGGCGCGCGCATGTTTAGCATCAAATTTAGCTTCCAAATCGCCTTTTTTGAAAATATAAACACGATCCTCTTTACTGACTAAAAACTCTGCACCCAGTTTCATCAAAAGCGCATCAATTTTATCTTCATCTGCAATCGATTCATCTGCATTAATTTTATCGTAATTGCGTTTAATGCCTTTAATAAACATCGCGCTGCCTCAGAGAAAATAACAATGCGCGATTAAATCAGAGTCCTGCTTTTTTGCAAAGGCTTTTGATGCAATAAAGTCATGGCATTTAAAGTGCTAACGGCAATCAACATTATTTTATAAAAACGCTTTAAATCACAATTCCTCACTTTACATTTACGTAAATCTACCTATGATGTAAAAACCGACAAAAATAACCACCAAAACACATAAACGGAATTATGTGCATGATTTACAAAAGGTTTTAAGATGAAAAAAATCCTACTTGCAAGCATTTTGGCAATGAGCACTCAATTCGCTTTTGCTGAAACTAAAACAGATGCCGTCGATCCTGAATTTGCTAAAGTGGAAGCCATGGTCAAGGCCAAAGATATGAATGGCGCCTACCAAACACTGAGCAAGCTTGCAGCAAAAGGTAATGCTCAGGCCATTTATAATTTGGGCTATCTTACTCAAACAGGTCAAGGCGTAGCGAAGGATGAGAAAAAAGCCATCCAACTCTATGAACAGGCTGCAGCCAAAGGTTACCCAGTTGCTAACTATGTTTTAGGTAAAAATTATGCAACGGGCACACTGGGCTTAAAACAAGACACCAATAAGGCCAAACAATATTTAGAACGCGCATCTTCGGCTGGTTTTGATGATGCCTCCATCGACTATGCCATTTTACTTTTTGCAGAAAATAAACCTGAGTCAGATAAATTGGCGCTCAGTAAACTTGATCCGCTGATTAAAAAAGGCAACTACCCTGCGATTCATGCCAAAGCACTTTATGACATCAGTGCTGGCTTTAAAGCTAAAAATGAAAAGCCTATTCAACAAGGTCTAAATAGCATTCAAGAGTTAGCGAAAAAAGGTTATGTCCCTGCATTGATGGCAGTGGGCAATATGTTTGTAAATGGCAATATCATCCCGCAAAATTTGCCTGAAGCTAAAAAAATATTTAGCGCATTAGCCAAAGAAAATATTCCGCAAGCTAAAGAATCTTTGGCAACCGTGGATAAAATGATTGCTGAACAAGCCAAAGCGCCAAAAGCCAATGCGAAAAAGAGTTAATTGAGCATTAAAAAAAGCCCTGCACATGCAGGGCTTTTTTCATGGGTTTAAGCAAATCTTGAGCTGATCAAAATCACGCCCACCACAAACTGATTAATACGCCTGTTACGACAAATCCCAAGATGGTACTCATCAACAAAGGCGTTAAGGTCTTTTCATTTAAGCCATAAACTTGCCCAAGCATGGCAAAAATCGTCGGCATCGGCAATGCGGCAATAATCGTCCCTGCATATAACATCTCTTGGCTGACATCGGTCAAATAACGTAAGCCTAAATAAGTCAGTAAAGGCATCACCAAGTTGCTTGAAATCACCAAATAGAAGCTCTGAGCATTCACATACTTTAAGCTCATACCGACAATCCCTCCACCAATTGCAAACAGTGCCAGTGGTGAAGCCGTTTGACCTAACATCGCTAGTACATCATTGATTTGATGAGGCAAACGAATTTGGAAAATTGCAAACCCAATCCCTAGCATTACCCCTGCAAAGAGTGGATTTTTTAACAGGGTCATTAAGGTATTTTTGATGATATCGCCAATATTGGCTTTTTGCTGTGAACTTCCTAATTGTGCAAGGACCAGCACCGTTGGAATCAGCAGCACACTTTCAATGATGACGATTAATGAGGTATAGGTCATCGCATTTTGACCGACCAATAAGCTTAGGACTGCAGTGCCAATTAAGCCTGTATTTGACATGCCAGCGCCTAATGACAGTACCGCTGTTTGCGACATATTATTTTTAAAATGTGTCGACAATAGCCAATAGGCCATGCCATACAGTAAAAAAGTGACTCCGGTATAAACAAAGAAATAGCCGGGATACCAAATTTGATGCAAATCTTTAGAAGCTAATGACTGAAAAAACAAAGCCGGCAGTGCAATCTTAATCACAAATGCACCAATGGTTCCAACTTGTTCTTTGCTCAATAAACTACATTTTACAGACAGATATCCCAAGGCCAAAAGAAAAAAGATTGGACCAATCACCTCAAAGACCATACGAAATACCCTGTGTAATAGACTCTTCTATCCACACCCTCAACCTGAGAGTGTAGATAGGACCGCTATAAATTTTGAAAATTAGAAAGCCGTAAATTGACTTCTTTGTGCATGTGGCTGACAGCGTAAATACTGCGGAGAAATTTTTAGGTTTTCACCGAGTTCAGCAGCGGCATGCCATGGCCAACGCGGGTCATATTGAATTGCACGAGCAAGACCAATCGCATCTGCCATGCCATATTGTAAGATGCCTTCGGCTTGCATTGCTTCGGTAATTAAACCCACAGCAATTACGGGAACCTGAACGGCTTGCTTAATGGCTTCAGCAAAAGGCACTTGATAACTGGCTTGTAATTGAATTTTTTGCGCAACATCTAAGCCGCCACTAGAAACATGAATATAGGCTGTGCCTAGTTGTGCAAGCGCTTTTGACAAACCAACAGCCGAGTCTAGATCCCAACTCGGTGCTTCAGTATATTCCATCCAATCAGTTGCAGAAATACGTACCCCAATTGGATAATCTTCAGGAACGGCATTTTTCATGGCTTGGAACACTTCAAGCGTCAGCCGAATGCGATTTTCCAGACTGCCACCATATTCATCGCTACGCTGATTCGACAATGGCGACATAAATTGATGCAGCAAATAACCATGTGCGGCATGTAGCTCAATTAAGTCAAAGCCTGCATCTACCGCTCGTTTTGCTGAATCGGCAAAGTCTTGAATGATCTGCTGGATTTCATCTCGACTTAAAGCATGGGGTGCATGATCTGTGGGATTAAAGGGCAAATTACTGGCTGACACGGTTTGCCATCCTTGAGGATGATCAGGGGGTAATTGTCCACGTCCTACCCACGGTTTATCTGTCGATGCCTTACGCCCCGCATGTGCCAGTTGGATAGCAAATGGCATAGGTGAAAGTGATTTCACCTTGGCCAATAGTGCCTTCATCTGTGCGCGTTGCATATCATTCCAAAGGCCGAGGTCTGCATAGCTAATGCGCCCCTCTGCCTGTACAGCCGTTGCCTCGACGATACAAAGTCCAGCACCTGACAAGGCATAATTCGCCCATTGTTGTTCATGCCAATAGCTTAACTCCCCTTGCTCATTGGCAGAATATTGACACATGGGTGCAATCACGATTCGATTAGTCAGCCCCAATGTTCCAAACTGAATTGGTTGAAATAACAACGCCACATCACTCTCCTTTTAGAAGGCTTTGGTCACACTTAATCCTGCACTCCAATTTACCCCATCCGCGGGTTCAAAGAAGCGTCCATTTCCATCATTGACGATCACTGAACCGACATAGTTTTCATCAAACAAATTATCTGCACGTACATAGGTTTTAACTTTCCAATCTGCTTGTTTCCACACATAACCTGCGTTGGCAGAAACCACGGTATAGCTCGACGCGGCATCACTGTTGGCGTCATCGACATAGACTTTATCCATATAGCGAACATCTAGGCCGGCATTAAAGCCAATATCTGGCTGCCAATTCAGTGCGGCAAACGCTTGGTTTTTGGCAATACCCGGAATTTTCGCACCCGATCTAATAGATGACGCTTTAGGTTTCGCTGGATCTGCAGGATTCGGTATTTCTGGAACAAAAGCATCAAATGTGGCATCAATATAACTGTAACTTGCTTGCGCACTTAAATCTCGCCATAGCTGTTTATTCCACGAAAGCTCAACACCTTCACGTAAGGTTTTATCGGCATTTCTATAGGTTGCACGCCCTTCCTCTGTCCCAGCAGAAACGATGTCATCTTGAGTTTTGCTTTGGAACACCGCTGCCGTGAAATTACCCCATGCATTTTGTGATTTAAGCCCAAGCTCGTAGTTATCGCTACTGGCTGGTTTTAAATCAAAATTCATGCCGTCATCTTTGGAATAGGCCATTTCTGTAAAGGTCGGTGTTTCAAAACCTTTGGCATAACTGACATAGGCATTTAGTTGAGGCGCAATATTCCAACTTAATGCTGCTGACGGTAAAACTTTGTCATAGTCAGTTTTACCACTGTCATCACCATTTCCATCTGCAATATAGTTATCTTTAGATTCATAATGTACATTGCTATATCGTAGCCCTGTATCTAAAGTCCAATTGGGTAAAAAATTCCATGAAGCTTGTACATAGGGATCTAAATTCCACAAGGTGTTATTTTCATTTCGACGAATATTGCCTTTCTTGCCAAAATTTCCATTGGCATCAAAATTTTCATAGCCCTTACGGTCTTCATCCATATAATCAAAGGCAAGGCCTACAGTTAAACGCGTATTCGGCAAGAGGTCTTTGCCTGTCCAGCGAATATCTGTTCCATAATAATCACGGCTAAAATCAATCACACCACCTGCATGTCTTTGATTTAATTGAATGGTATTCGGGATACAATCTTTTGTACCTATTTTTAAAGCACATTTTGGAATTGATTGATATTGGGTGACATTACGTTGCCCCATATATACCATTGCATTAAGTTCATGCTGATCATTCAATGGTTTTTTCCACGTTAAGCCCGTTTGAGTTTGGCTAATTTCCTTACGTACATCATAAGTATTATTGGCATCATTAACTTGTTTCAGATTTTGACGCAATTGCTCCCGATTCAGACCTTGTGGGTCATCGGCATTGATATCCACATGATTCACAATCCAATTGACCTTGGAACCATCATCCAAATCCCACGTCAGTTTTGCATTGCTAAGTACCTTATTTGCGGCACTATGATCACGGTAGCCATCGGTTTCAAAATAAGAAGAACTCACGACATAGCTAGGCTCATTGGCCTGTTCTGAGCCACCTTGCAACACAATGTCAGCACGACTTTTATGATGACTGCCGCCTGAATAGCCGAGTTCGATCGAGTCTTTTCCTGTGCCTTGCTTGGTTGTTGTTAAGATCGCCCCACCCGAAGAGTTACCGTATAAAGAAGAAAATGGCCCGCCCAACACTTCGATATGATTTAAGCTACTCATATCGATGTTTGACGTCTGTCCCTGACCATCCGGCATGGTCGCAGGGATTCCATCAACATATAAACGGATACCACGCACACCAAATGTTGAACGTGCGCCAAAGCCTCGCATAGACAGTTGCAAGTCTTGTGCATAGTTTTCACGGTTATTCAGTTGTAGTCCGGGCACACCTTTTAAGGTTTCAGACAGATTCACACCCGTATTGTTATTATTTTCAGCCTGCTGTACACGGTATACCGATGCCGGTGTTTTTAACCATGTGGTATTGGTTCGTGGTGCTTCAATGGTAATCTCAGGAAGTAAAACAGGTTCCGTAGAACCTGTTTCTGCATACAACTGTTGGCTAATACATGCCGTCAGGCAAAGTAAATGTGTCTTAAATGATGTGACGTTAAATTTACTTTGCATAGAGCACCTATTTTAACATTAGAAGATTACCTTAGAGCTTAAACCAATTAGGAAAGCATCATCAACTCGATTTGTTGAGCCTGGGTTAATCACATATTGTAAACTTGGACGAATCATCAACCATTTCGTAGGGTTATGGCTATAGTTCAACTCGACATTATATTCAGCACTTGCATCGAAAGTTTTTTGATTCAAACGGTTATTCACATGAACACGGTTCACACCTAAACCAAGAATATCATTTGGATGGCTATCAACAAGACCGATATATTTCACACCAACTTGTTGTGAATTATCGACTTTAGTTGTTACACGATCATGCCAAGTGAAGTTTGCAAAGCTATGTAAGCCTTGACGGCCTGAACCCGTAGAAGTCAACTGTTGCTCAATCGCGACCCAACCACCAAAGGTACGATCTTCTGCTTCGCCCGAAATAATGTCTTTTTGATTTTTGACATTATCTGCGGTGTTGTACATCGCACCAAAGCGGTAGCTCCCCGGTAAGCCATTTACAAATGATTTTGGTGTCCAAACCAATTCTACGGGAATAGTTACGCCATCAGCATGATCTGTATCAAGACTCCAACCTTGACCTTCTGCTTTGGCATTACCATTGTCAGGGTTAAATTCGTAAACACCGACTTGTGCCGCAAGTTCTGGCGTTGCTTGGTATTTCACACGTCCACCCCATTGTGAAACTGGAGTATTCATCCACATAGAACCTTGCCATTTACCCATTTGCGCTGCACAAAATGCGGTGCTGGCAAAGTCACATGCCATCACGTTAAAGTCCATACCTAGACCTAAACGACCTGCTTTTACACTAATGCCTTGTTCTTTGAAATTCTTTTCAATCGAAAGCTCGGTTAAGCGGCTGTCTTGGTTACCACGGCCAAAATTGGCTTGTGCATTTGCCAATTGAGGAACATCCCCTTGCAAATCACGAACTGAGGTACTTTGACCTTGACGAGCAGTCATTACAGCACGCACAGTCACGCCATCCCAACCTGCGAGTTTTTCCATATCAAGCTGTGTACCTAACCACAATTGGCTGGCTACCGTTGCTGAATGTCCCGGATTACGACCGCCATCGGCAAGATAGGCAGCATCAGCAGCAATATTGGCCTCAAACTTCACACCTTGTTGTGCAAGTTCGGTACGTTTACCATCCCAATCCCCGAGCATGTACTGACCTTTAGTGTCGAATGCTTCTGTGGCGTGAACATGTGTCATGGCTGCTGCAACAAATGCAGGTAGAAGAGCTAGACTGTATTTTTTCATGGTAAAACCTAAATCTGGAGAGAGTCTCTAGACAAGCCACAAGGCTTGAAATCTAATGTCACAAAAATTACATAATTTTTCACGTTCTATCTCAGCATTATTTTTATCATTCACCAAACTTTAATTTATCAATAAGTGACTTTAAATAAATCTATTGTTATGCAATATTTTTAGTGATTATTTTTCAATATCTTATATATCTATTAATTCAATTGTTTAACTTCTGATCGCTTTTTCAAACTCATTATTGTGACTTGTTGGTTTATTATTCTCACAATTAATAATCAATAACCTATTCATACACTCCCTTAGGCCGCGATGAAACTTGCATTATGTAGGGCTAGACCCAATAGTATGCATAACTTGAATGATCCATTGCTTCGACCTTTATGCCTGAATTACCAGAAGTAGAAACCACTAAAACCAGTTTATTGCCATTATTGAATGAAAAGGTTCTCAAAGTTGAGGTTTTTCAGTCGAGCCTGCGTTGGCCTATTCCTGACGACATTCAAAAACTCGTCGGACAAAAGCTGCTTCAGCTCAGCCGTCGATCAAAATATATTTTGGCTGAATTTGAACAGGACAGCATGTTGTGGCATTTGGGCATGTCTGGCAGTTTTCGGATTTGTGAAGGTCATGAAGCATTACGAAAGCATGATCATCTGGTGATTCATTTTGAAGATATGCAATTACGCTATCATGATCCGCGCCGTTTTGGCTGTATTTTATGGTTAGATGCATCATCTCAAAGCAAACTGATTGACACGCTTGGCCCTGAACCGCTGAGTGATGCGTTTAATGCTGAATACTTATTCCAAAAATTTAAAAATAAGCAGACCAGTATCAAAGTATCGATCATGGACAATCATATTGTGGTTGGTGTCGGCAATATCTATGCAACGGAAAGCTTATTTAACTTAGGCATACACCCTGCGCAGCCTGCATCAAGTTTGAGTTTTGAACAAGTTGAAAAAATGGTCATCGAAATCAAACGTATTTTAAAACAGGCAATTGATTTAGGCGGTTCGACGTTACGTGATTACACCAATGCGATGGGCGAAAATGGTTATTTCCAACAAACTCTGCTCGCCTACGGACGTGCCGGTGAAATGTGCATCAACTGTGAAACCATCTTGCACAATATCAAACTAGGGCAACGTGCATCGGTGTTTTGCCCAGAGTGTCAGCCTTTAAAAAAGGTTAAAATGCTGACTAAGAAAACCGTGAAAGGAAATAAAGCATGAAGTCTGCGATTGTTCGCCACATATTAGTCAAAGATAAAGAACTATGTGAGCAACTGAAAAAGAAAATCAAAGGCGGTGCGGACTTTGCCAAAATTGCAAAGCAGCATTCGACATGCCCTTCGGGTAAAAAAGGCGGTGAGCTTGGCGACATTAAAAAAGGCCAACTGGTTGGTCCAATTGATAAGGCGGTATTTACCCTACCCGAACGTGAACTGCATGGTCCGATCAAAAGCCAATTTGGCTGGCATTTATTAGAAATTAAGTTTCGGATGTAACATAGCACCCACATTGAACATGCTATAACGAGTATATCGCGAATATGTGCTTTTCATCTTAAAGCACATAATCCCAGTATTTTTTTCAATCGTTCAGAACATTGGCTGGCGGTTTTCAATCATATAATATAAATCATAGCAACCAGATAACATTGCACTAAATCAATTCTACTTAATAATAAATAAAGGACATTCCATTGGGCTATTACAACTATTTTCGTCTTGGCACTGTCGATACAACAGATTTTACAATCATTCGAGGTGAACGAAAGCATGCACTTATCCAAGCATTATATGATGATCAAGATATGAACCCTCATGGTGAAGTCCAGTTGGCACTAGATTTAGATGGGAATCGTAACGATGAATCAAAATGGTATGATGCGATACAGCAAATTAGCAAATTATCCAAAAATCACCCTTTAGTCTTATTTATATTAGGTCAACAAGCCTGCGCACCCGAATCACCTGAAGAAGCAAATGAAGTATTTACAGGCATTCGAAATGGCATTGTTTTTTCGACATCAGAACCTAAGTTTATGAAAATGACGCCTCAACAAAATTCACAATAAAAAACGGCGCTTTAAGCGCCGTTTTCACTGCTAAAGGATTAACCTTTACGTTTTAATTCATCACGAATTTCACGAAGTAATTCGATATCTTCTGGAGTCGCCTCTGGAGCTGGCTCTTCAACTTTTTGACGGCGCAATTTGTTCATCAATTTCACTAACCAGAATACGACCCATGCCAAAAGCAAGAAGTTGATTAAGATGGTTAGGAAGTTACCGTAAGCCAAAACATTAAGGCCTGCATCCTGTGCTGCTTTTAGCGTGGTTAAATTGTTTGGGTTATCGCCCAATACTAAGAACCAATTTGAATAATCAACGTCACCACCAAGGATCCAAGAAATAAAAGGCATGATAATGTCTTTTACCATTGAATCGATGATTTTACCGAAAGCACCACCAATGATGACACCTACAGCCAAGTCCATCACGTTGCCTTTTACGGCAAATTCTCTAAATTCTTGAATAATACTCATGTGATCTCCAGAAATTTTTTTCAGCTTTAATTTTGTGACGAAGTATACATTATATCTATATAACTATTTCCACCTAATTTACTTGGTTTATATTAGATTCTAAATACCATGTATAAAAATTCACACAAAACATTTTTGATTTTGGTAATACATTCTATTAAAAAGGATTTATCAAAATTATGCATGTCGAATTAAATGAATAAAGTCATTCAATTTTTGCATTTTTATTCAAAACACCCATGCATAAAAAAACCGCTAACCTAAGTCAGCGGTTTTTTTGAAACTGTAAAATTAAACGTTACGGTTACGTTTACGTTCGTTTTCAGTCAACCAGCGTTTACGGATACGGATTGACTTAGGCGTTACTTCAACTAATTCGTCGTCTTCAATAAATTCAAGCGCTTGTTCAAGCGTAAATTCAATGTGCGGAACGAGAGTCAACGCATCATCAGTACCAGAAGCACGTACGTTAGTTAGCTGTTTCGCTTTAGTTGGGTTAACAGTCATGTCGTCTGAACGTGAGTTAATACCAACGATCATACCTTCATAAACTTCTAACTGAGGTTTAGCGAATAGACGGCCACGGTCTTGTAAGCTGAATAGTGCATAGCCCAAGCAAGTACCTTGAACCATAGAAATCAACACACCGTTTTGACGTTTCGCAACAGTACCTTGTTTCATTGGACCGTAGTGCGAGAAGCTTGAAGTCATGATACCTGTACCTGAAGTCATAGTTAAGAATTCAGAACGGAAACCAATCAAACCACGTGAAGGAACTGTTGCTTCAATACGGATACGGCCTTTACCGTCAACTTCCATATTGGTCATTTCACCTTTACGGTGACCCATTTGTTCCATTACAGCGCCTTGGTGCTGCTCTTCAACGTCAAACGTTACGTTTTCGTATGGCTCTTGTTTTTCACCATCAATTTCTTTGATGATTACTTGTGGACGTGATACGCCCATTTCAAAGCCTTCACGACGCATGTTTTCAATAAGAACTGAAAGGTGAAGCTCACCACGACCAGATACTTTGAAACGGTCAGGACTGTCAGTATCTTCAACACGTAATGCTACGTTGTGAATCAATTCGCGATCTAGACGTTCACGGATATTACGTGAAGTTACGAATTTACCTTCTTTACCAGCAAACGGTGAGTTGTTTACTTGGAAAGTCATCGATACTGTAGGTTCGTCTACAGAAAGTGCAGGTAAAGCTTCAACTGCTTTTGGATCACAGATTGTGTCAGAGATATGAAGTTCATCAATACCCGTTACACAAACAATGTCACCAGCAGAAGCTGATTCAACATCGATACGCTCTAAACCATGGTAACCCATGATTTTTAAGATACGACCGTTACGTGTTTTACCGTCTTTGTCGATTACAGTTACAGGAGTGTTTAATTTCACTGAACCACGTTGAATACGACCAACACCGATAACACCTACGAAGCTGTTATAGTCAAGTGAAGACACTTGCATTTGGAATGGACCGTCAACGTCAACCGCTGGTGGTTCAACGATGTCTACAATTGTTTCGAACAATGGAGTCATGTCTTCAGCAAGTTCTTCTGGAGACGGACCAGCCACACCACGAAGACCTGAAGCATATACAACTGGGAAGTCTAACTGTTCGTCAGAACCACCAAGGTTGTCGAACAAATCGAATACTTGGTCAATTACCCAGTCTGGACGAGCGTTTGGCTTGTCGACTTTGTTAATAATTACGATTGGTTTCAAACCACGTGCGAACGCTTTTTGCGTTACGAAACGAGTTTGTGGCATTGGGCCTTCTTGAGAATCAACAAGAAGAAGTACGCAGTCAACCATTGACATTACACGTTCTACTTCACCACCGAAGTCGGCGTGTCCCGGGGTATCCACGATATTGATACGGTATTCAGTGTTAGTACGCTTGTCTAACCATTTGATTGCAGTGTTTTTTGCAAGAATGGTAATACCACGTTCACTTTCAATAGCGCCAGAATCCATTACACGTTCGATCTCGCCTGCGCGATCGCCAAGAGCACCTGATTGCTGTAAAAGTTTGTCTACAAGAGTAGTTTTACCATGGTCGACGTGCGCGATGATGGCAATGTTACGGAGAGTTTTAATATCTGACATGTGAATTCGATACGCCTAAAGTTTGAGGGCAAATTATACAGAAAAAATATAGATTTTAGTAGTGACAGTTTATTGACAGTCGCATTTTTTTTGACGACTGGTACGCTTTTGGTTTTGTAAAGCTGTGTAAACAGATTAGAATAGCGCCACCTAGCCTTAATTTTCAGTGCCGCATGTCTGATTTAAACCAATCTCCCGAAGCAAAAGATCAACTCGATTTAGTCTATGGATTGAATGATCGACCAAAACCTTTTATTGCTTTTCTCGCTGCGTTCCAACATTTATTGGCCATTATTGTCCCGATTGTGACGCCGGGTCTGCTGATCTGTTTAGCACTTGGTGTATCAAAAGAAGACACCAATATGATTCTGTCGATGTCATTGGTGATCTCTGGTATCGCAACTTTTTTACAATGTAAAAAAGTCGGCCCATTTGGTGCAGGTCTCCTGATTGTACAAGGAACCAGCTTTAACTTTATTGGTCCTATTATCGGTATTGGTTCTGCGATGGTTGCGGCAGGCACACCTGTAGAAGCAGTCATGGCATCTATCTTTGGTGTAGTGATCGCGGGTTCATTCATTGAAATGGGTGTGTCACGGATCTTACCGTGGGTGAAAAAACTGATTACCCCATTGGTAACAGGTATTGTGGTGCTATTGATTGGTCTGACTTTAATTAAAGAAGGCCTGATCAGCATGGGTGGTGGTTATCAAGCCATGGGCGATAAAACATTTGCCAATGCAGACAACCTCATCATGTCATGTACCGTTTTGGCACTGATCATTTTATTGAACCGTGTGCGTATTACATGGGTAAAGAGTTCTGCCATCCTAATTGCCTTAGTCGTGGGTTACATCCTTGCAGGCTTTATGGGTCATTTAAACTTTGATGGCTTAAAAGATGCGCCACTGGTTCAAATTCCAACACCGATGCACTTTGGCTTAAGCTTCTCTTGGAGCTTGTTTATTCCAATGGCATTTATCTACCTTGTGACATCTTTGGAAGCGATTGGTGATATTACCGCGACTTCTAAGCTTTCAAATCAAGCTGTCGATGGTCCTGAATGGATGAAGCGTATTAAAGGTGGTGTATTGGTGAATGGTGCAAACTCATTCCTTGCCGGTATCTTTAACACGTTCCCAAGTTCTGTTTTCGCGCAAAACAACGGTGTTATTCAGTTAACAGGTGTTGCAAGCCGCTATGTAGGCATTTGGATTGCTGCCCTATTGGTTATTTTAGGCTTACTTCCTGCTGTAGCAGGTGTCATTCAGGCGGTTCCACAAGCCGTGCTTGGTGGTGCTGTGATGGTGATGTTCGGTGCTGTGGCTGCCTCTGGTATTAATATTTTGTCAGGCATTCATTTAGACCGCCGCGCACTATTAATCATTGCGATTTCATTGGCATTGGGTCTAGGTGTTGCACAAGTACCACAAATCCTTGAACATCTTCCTGAATTGTTCCGTAATATCTTCAGTTCAGGCGTTGCCACTGGTGGTATCGCTGCCCTTATTTTGAATATTGTTCTTCCTGAAGTGAAGAAGTAAGTTCATTTGTCAAAGAACACTGCCTAGGTTCCGCCCTAGGCAGTGTTTTTTATGATGGAGAAATCTATGGATCTCACAAGTGAAGTCGTTATACGACAGATCGATTTATTACAAGATCGCGTGCTTTTCGTAAATGCACCGACAGATGACTTACTCAGTCAATTGAATGACAATATTAAGCCATCGATTTGGTGCTGGAATTTTAATGATTTTCAGTACTTTCAAAATCAACAGTCAAACGTCCATTTTGGTGTCGATTTTCCTGAAGGTCAGTTTGATCAAGCGGTTATTTTTGTTCCGAAATCAAAAGAACTGCTAAATTATTTATTACACAATGTCGCAAGTCATCTTGCTCAAGGTGCGTCTATTTTCCTCGTGGGTGAGAAAAAAGGCGGTGTTGAACGCGCTGCAAAACAATTACAGCCCTTTGGTAAAACCCTAAAAATTGATAGCGCGCGTCACTGCCAAATGTGGCAAACCCTATTGGAAAAAACTGTCACACTGAAGCCACTGCAAGATTGGGTGCAAAAATATCCAGTTGAAACCCCAAATGGTGAGCTTACGATTTGCGCACTGCCGGGCGTATTTAGCCAGAACCGTTTAGATGTGGGTACGGCTACCTTATTGCCTTATTTATCACAAGTCACTTCGGGCAAAATTGCTGATTTCGGCTGTGGTGCGGGTGTCATCAGTGCTTATTTAGCCAAACTGAATCCTAAAAATCGTATCTTTGCCATGGATGTAGATGCCTTTGCACTAGCGTCTACACAAATGACATTTGAACAAAATTTGCTTGAACCTGAACAACTTGAGATTAAAGCGGTCACAGGAATCGAGGATGCTCCCTTATTTTTACATGCCATAGTCAGCAATCCACCCTTCCATCAAGGGATTCAAACCGACTACAATGCCAGTGAAAATCTATGCAAAACTTCGCGCAGACATTTGAAGTCTGGGGGCGAACTTTGGATTGTAGCCAACCGATTCCTCAATTATCCGACTTTAATTGAGCAGCATTATGGTCAATGTACAATCAAAGCCGACCAACAAGGATTTAAAGTCTTGTTTGCGAGCACGCAAAAAAATCTTAAGGAACAATGATGAGCGAAATTCAAAAACCAGCTCAACTTCAACGTAAGTTGGGTGCTCGCCATCTCAACATGATTGCAATTGGTGGATCAATTGGTACAGGTTTATTTCTAGCCTCTGGAGCAACCATTGCCAATGCAGGCCCGGGTGGCGCCCTGCTCGCATACTGCTTAATTGGTATCATGATTTACTTCTTGATGACCAGCTTAGGTGAGCTTGCAACACATAACCCAACTTCGGGTGCATTCTTTACCTACGGCACCAAATATGTCGAGAGTGGTTTCGGCTTCGCTTTGGGTTGGAACTATTGGTATAACTGGGCAATTACCGTGGCATTTGAATTGGTTGCAGTCCAATTCATTATGAAATTCTGGTTTCCAGATATTCCGGGCTTCTACTGGAGTGCGATTTTCCTCGCAATCGTCTTTGCCATTAATGCACTGACCGTAAAAGGCTTCGGTGAATCCGAATTCTTCTTCTCGCTTGTTAAAGTGCTCGCAATTGTTGCCTTTATCATTATCGGTTTGTTTATGATTGGCAAAATCATGCTGACACCGGGCGTAGAAACATTTGCCAACTGGACCAAGGGTGAAGCCCCATTTGTCGGCGGTTTATCTGCCTTGATTGGTGTGGCCATGATTGCCGGTTTCTCTTTCCAAGGGACTGAAATGGTTGGTGTGGCTGCAGGTGAATCGAAAGATCCTGAAAAGACCATTCCTATTGCCATCAAGCAAATTTTCTGGCGTATCTTGTTGTTTTATATCGTGTGTATCTTCATTATCGGCACTCTCATTGCCTATGATGACCCACGTTTATTACAAGCAGCATCTACTGAAAATATTGCACTTTCACCATTTACCTTACTGTATGAAAAAGCAGGTTTTGCTTTTGCTGCATCGGTGATGAATGCGGTGATCTTGACTGCGATTTTATCAGCGGGTAACTCTGGTATGTACTCCTCTACTCGTATGCTGTTTGATATGGCACGTAAAGGCAGTGCGCCGAAAGTCTTTGGTCGCTTAGATGCACGTGGCGTACCGATGAATGCGCTTTATGCAACAACGGCGATTGCGGCACTGTGCTTCTTAACCACTTTTATCGGTGAACAAGCGGTATTTAACTGGTTACTGAACATGTCAGGTATGTGTGGCTTTATTGTGTGGCTCGGTATTGCAGTTTCACATTATCGCTTCCGTAAAGGCTACTTGGCTCAAGGCAATAAATTAGAAGATCTTGCTTACCGTGCAAAATTCTTCCCATTTGCACCGTGGTTTGCCTTTATTTTGTGTGCCATCGTGGTCCTTGGTCAGAACTATCAAGCCGTTTTAGATGGTGAGTGGTTGGCCGTTGTTTCTACCTATATTGGTATTTTCTTATTCCTTGTCATTTGGTTCGGTTATAAGTGGAAACACAAAACTAAGTTGGTTTCCTATCAAGAAATGGATGTAAAACCGATGAAAGTTGATCAAGAATAATGTGATCACTGAATAAAAAGAGCAGCATAAGAGCTGCTTTTTTTATGGCTAAAATTGTATCTCAATACATTCACGCTTTAGCAAAATATTTCGTGAGTAATGTTGAGGAATACTGTCTGATCTATCACCAACAACTGATACGCTCACTCAATCATGTTAAGCACCGAAAATAAAAACGCCCAATGCAATGCATCAGGCGTTTGTTCAAAAGTAACTACGTTTTCAGGTTAAATTTTTCAATACTTAAGAAGCATTTTGCTGTTGTACAAAGGAAATAAACTCCTCTTCACTCATCACAGGTACACCCAACTTTTCAGCCTTTTCTAATTTAGAACCTGCCTTTTCACCTGCAACTACACATTTGGTTTTACCCGAAACACTACCACTGACACGTGCGCCTAAGGCTTGAAGCATTTGCGTCGCTTCATCACGCCCCATGGTACTCAATGTTCCAGTAATCACCCAACTCTCGCCATTCAGCGGCTGACGACTTGGTGCAACAGGTGCATCCCAATGAATCCCAGCTGCCAACAAACGATCAACCACTTCGAGGTTATGCGGCGCTTGGAAAAAGTCGACAATCCATTCAGCGGTAATATCACCAACGTCTGGCGTTTTTTTCAAGGATTCGAGATCTGCATGACGAATCGCATCAAAGGTTTGGAAGGTATTGGCGAGCATGCGTGCCGTGGTTTCACCCACGCCTCGAATGCCAAGTGCATAAATAAATGCGCCTAGTGTCGTTTTCTTACTATTTTCAATAGAATCGATGAGGTTTTGAACCGACTTCTCGCCCATTTTTTCAATAGTCAGTAATTCTTCACGATGCGCATGCAAGCTATAAATATCAGCAACATCTTTGAGCAAATCCAAATGTAAAAGTGATTCCGCCCAACGGTCGCCTAAGCCCTCAATGTCCATAGCTTTACGCGATACAAAGTGACGAATCGCCTCAATACGCTGTGCAGCACAGTACAAACCACCTGAACAACGTGCCAAGGCTTCACCTTCGGGCATCACCACAGGTGAAGAGCAGACAGGACAACATTCGGGCAATTGAACTTCTACTGTTTCTACAGGTCGAAATTCAGGCCAAACTTTTTCCACTTTGGGAATCACATCACCACTACGGTAAACACTCACGGTATCGCCTACACGGACATCTAGGCGGTGAATTTCACCAATATTATGTAGAGTGACATTGGAAACCGTTACCCCTCCGACTGCAACAGGATTTAAACGTGCGACTGGAGTTAAAGTCCCTGTACGCCCCACTTGCCAATCAATATTTTCAACTGTCGTCAGCGCTGCGACTGCAGGGAATTTATATGCCGTTGCCCAGCGTGGCTCACGACTTAAAAAGCCCAGTGTTTGCTGTTGCTTCAGGCTGTTTACCTTAATCACCATGCCATCAATTTCAACACTCAGGCTTGGTCGATCAATGATCATTTGCTCATACGCAGCTTGTACGTCCTGAATGCTGTCACAAATAAAGTGACGTTCACCGACAGAAAAACCAAACTGCGTCAGCCATTCTAAGCTAGCAGACATGGTGGTTTGACCATGATGTGGTTCGCACTGTGCAATGCCATAAGCATAAAAAGCCAATGGACGTGAAGCCGCAATTGCAGGATCGAGTTGACGTAAGCTTCCTGCTGCTGCATTTCGTGGATTAGCAAAGGTTTTTTCACCTTTGGCTTCATTTTCAGCATTAAGCTTTTCAAAGCCTGACTTTGGCATCAGGACTTCACCACGGACTTCAAGCAGACTTGGAATTTCAGTCTGTGTAGAAGTCAGTACTTTAGGTAAATTACGAATGGTTTTTACATTTTGGGTAATGTCTTCCCCAGTTTCACCATCACCCCGTGTCACACCACGGACTAAAATGCCATTTTCATACCAGAGAGAAATCGCCAGTCCATCAAATTTTAATTCGACATCATATTCAATTTTTTGATTCGGTAAGCGTTCTTCCGCACGACGGGCAAAGGCAAATAAATCTTCTGCATTAAACACATTACCTAATGACAACATAGGCACTGCATGGGTTACAGATTCAAACTTAGACAAGGCCTTTCCGCCCACTTTTGTAGTTGGTGTATCAGGTTGTACTAAATCAGGGTATTGCTCTTCTAAAGCTTTTAATTGGTGAAAAAGTTGATCATATTCACTGTCCTCAATTTCTGGCGTGTCCATGACATAGTAGGCATGGTTATGCTTCGCCAAGAGTTGAATCAGTTGTCGCATCTGTGCAACGACAGTGGATTGTTGTGTCATACATTCACCATAAAAAAGGGCGGTTCATGCTCCGCCCTCAAATTTCATTATCTGTTGCTATTATAGAAACCCACTCGGTGAGTTTCAATCAAAGACGCTTAGACTTCGATAGCTTGACCTTGACGATAATCAATGGCTTGATGACGCCAATGTTCACGCATCTGCGGTGTAAATTCTTGGTTATTTTGATCATACACAGTACCGTCAATTTCACGGGCAATTAGACGTGAAATGCTATCCATGGTATCAAAGGCATTTTGTACATCGCTGTGTGGCAGCGCTAAGAAGAAAGCCAAACCTTTTACTTCTTCAGTCGATAAAGTTTCAAGATCAAAACCTTGCGCAGCGCCATCATTATTCATTTGCAATACAGAGAATAATAACTTTGTCCCTTCTTCATCATAGCGATGGAAACAGGCCATTTCGCCAAAACGCAGACCGTACTTCAGCAACACTTTTAATGCTTTTTCACCTGACAAGGCACGGCTATCCGGGAACACATTTAAGGCGATATAAGTTTCCGCAGTTGCTAAAGCACTTTCTTCATCAACAATTTTTTGTTCATGTAAATGAGCATCCAAAATACTGCTTTCTTCATCAAAATCGCTGATTTCAGCTTTTTCAATTGCGCTATTTACACTAAACTCTGGCGCTTTTTCCGCAGGAACAGCGTCAGCCTGAACGTGTGTCGCAGCAGTCGCTGCGTCATTGGCATCGGCGGCTACAGATGCAACCGTTGTAGAGTCAGTTGCTTCTGTAGACAATGTACTATCTTCTGTTGCAGTTTGAGCGTTTTCAACTGAAACGGGATCCGTCGTTGTCGCCTCAGTCTTTGCAGTAGCCTCAGCGCTCTCCTCTACTTGTTCCGTTACCGTTGCTTCTTGCGTTACATTCGCTTGAACAGCTTCAGTCGTTTCAACCGCTGTGACTTTTTCCTCAGCCAAAGTCGGCTCTACACGTTGCATGGTTTCAGGTGTATTTAACTGATTGCGTACATGGCGCGGAATAACAGGTTGCTGACTATCAGGATCAATATGTAATTCGGTGTCAAGTGATGGCGCTGCATCTGCAGGTTTACGAAACATCATTCGAATGCCCACAACCATGATAATTACAGCGATTACAATCCCAACTATAGTGGTGATTTCCATGTTATGCCTCCGCAGCTAAACCGTATTCTTTGGCTTGCTCTATATTCACAGTCACTAATTTTGAAGTTCCTGGTTCTGGCATGGTCACACCAAGTAAGTCAGTTGCCATTGTCATAGCCAGTTTATTGTGTGTAATGTAGATAAATTGCACTTGTTCTGAAAGCTCTTTTACAAGATTACAAAATCTTCCTACATTTGCATCGTCTAAAGGTGCATCGACTTCGTCTAAAACGCAAAATGGTGCAGGATTTAGGCGGAAAATCGCAAAAACCAAAGCCAATGCGGTCAGTGCCTTTTCACCACCTGACAATAATGCCAAAGAGCTATTTCGTTTACCCGGTGGTCGTGCCATCAGTTTTACACCTGATTGCCAACCATCTTCAAGGCTTAAACTTGCTTCACCACCATTAAATACTTTCGGAAACAACGCTTGAAGTTCAGCATTAACCTTATCAAAAGTGGTCATAAACAGCTTTCGCGTTTCCTGATCAATGCTTTTCATCGCAGCTTGCAGTTGTTCAACGGTCTTTTGCAAGTCATCAATTTGGTGGCTTAAATCATCAAAGCGTTTAGAAACTTCAGTATATTCTTCTGCCGCAGCCAAGTTGACTGCACCCAATTTATCAAACTGCTGCTGTGCTTTTTCTAGTTTTTGCTGATGGGATACCACATCAATGCTTAAACCTGTCAGCATTTCGCTGTTCATTTCTTTCAGCTGTTCAGAATAATGCTGTAAATCAGACTGCGCAGATTGCCAAGCCAGACGCTTTTCTTCCAATTGCGTACGCAATTTTTCATCTTGCTGTTGATGTGAATGGCGTTGTTCCGTCAATGTCTGTTGTTTGCTCTGAACATTATTGAGTTCAAGCTGCCAGTCATTCCAGGTTTTTTGTAAACGTTCAGTGACTTGAGCCTGCTCTGAATACTGTGACTCAAGCGCAGGCAATTCTAACTGTACCGGATCGACAAATTTCTTTGCCTGCTCCATCTGTCCAATAATTTGCTGAGTTTGCGCTTTCAAAAACACCGTGTCTTTTTCTAATAATTCAATCTGTTGTTTTGTCTGTACAGACTGACGACGCACAATTTCCAATTCTTGCTGACTGTGTAATGCCACTTGCTGAGCACTTTCCAGTGCTAGACTCAACTCTTCAACTTGGAATTGCAAGGTTTTATAATTGGGCAAAGCTTGCTCAAGCTTCATCGTCAGCGCATGCAAATCAATTTCCAAATCGTCTTTTTGCATGGCATCTTCTTCAAGCTGTGCTTCAAGTTGCTGCAATTGATCTTCTAACTGCTGCTTTTGTAAGGCAAAAGCCTGATTGGAACTTTGTACCTTCGCAATGGCAACATCAGCATTTTGAATGTCTTTTTGCCAATTTTTTAATTGGCTATGTTGCTGTTGCAGATTTTGCTGTAAAGCTTGTACGGCATTTTGCAACTCAGGCAATTGGCCTTCTAGTTGCGTTAGCTTTGGCTGCTGCTCTGCAAGTAATTCAGTCAATTCATCTAAGCGAATACGATGGCTCAATGCACCTTGGCCTGCTTGGCTGTCCTCGTCATAGTCCAGACCAATCACCCAATCCGCACCGACATGATAACCATCGAGCGTGAGTATTGACTGACCTGCGGCCAGTTTAGCCTGATGGCTCAATGCCACCGTCAATGTTTCAGCAATCGCGACCTGCTGCCAGATTGAAAGCTGTGGTGCTTCAATCCACGTCGCCAAAGCATCTAATCCAACGATTTGTGCTGCAGTGTGGTGACTGCCTTTGACCTGACGTGCAACACTGTCTTGAAAATTATCACTGTGTCCCAAGACTTGGGCACTCAGCCATTTAGACAAAAATTTCTCGACCAGTTGTGCATGCTGTTTACCTTGTGTGCTTAACTGCAACTGCTGCATTAAATGTTGACGCTGGCTTTGCTGCTTTGGACTGGCTTTAATCATCAATTGATTTAGGTTTTTTTGCTCTGACAACAACACCTGTATTTCTGACTTTAGCTGCAACACCGTATTTTTGTGCTGTGCCTGCTGTTCTTGTGCAGCTGCAAGCTGTGCTTGAGTTTCGGCAATCACCAGCTCTTGTTGCACAATTTGCTGTTCGAGCTGCTGCTTATCTTGCTGATACTGCTCCAACTCATCTTGCTGCGCCTGATGCTGAATTTGACCTCGTTGCTGTTGCAGAGTCTCACGTTGTTGCTCAATACGACCAATATTTTTGGTCAATTGTTCACTCTGCGCCAACATCTGTAGCTTTTGCTGTTGCTGCTTTTCAACTTGCCCACGGCATTGTTCAAATTGTTGAACCGCTTGTTGATGCTGAGCTTTCAAATCGGCTAACTGCTGGGTCTGTTCCTGACTACTGCTTTCTTGGCGCTGTAATTGCTCAACAAATCCATCTTGCTGTTCTTGCAGCGTTTCCAGTTGTAACTCCAATAACTGTAAACGTTCTTTGGTTTGAGCTTTTTGCTTTTCAAGCTCCACCAAACTTGCCGAATTTTGTGCAAATAAACCCTGCTTTTGCTCCAGTGTCATTTTCAACTCAGACAGTTTCTTTTCCGCCTGTTGCCATTCACTTTGTAAGGGGGTGGACTGCTGAATAAGCCGTTGAAATAAAGCATTAGTGGAAGATAAGTCATGCTCTAAAGTATTCAGCTCAGAACGAACCAATTTAAAGTTTTCACCTAAATCGTTCATTTGAACCGTATATTCTTGTTGTAAACGCGTACTTTGCTCACATTGGAAAGACAACATTTCGATCTTAAAAGTACGAATTTGGGTTTCTAATTCTTTGTATTGCACCGCCGTTTCAGACTGGCGTTTTAAGGTTTTCAGCTGAGATTTCAGTTCTGATGCAATGTCTTCGAGACGTTCTAAATTTTGAGTGGTGTGTTCTAGATGCTGTAAAGTTTCACGACGACGAGCTTGATAGCGAGAAACCCCAGCGGCTTCTTCAATATACACACGCATTTCTTCAGGTTTGGCATCGACCAAACGGTTGATCATGCCCTGTTCAATAATCGCATACGAACGTGGACCTAAACCGGTACCTAAGAAAATATCGGTAATATCACGACGGCGGCATTTGGTGCCGTTGAGGAAATATTCGGATTTACCATCACGATTGACCTGACGACGAACTGCTAGTTCAGTATAAGCATTATAAGCGCCACCTAGCTTGCCATAGGTATTATCAAAACGCAGTTCAACACTCGCCATCCCGACTGGTTTACGCTTTGCCGTTCCGGTAAAAATAACATCTTGCATGGTGCCACCACGCAATTGACGGGCACTGGACTCCCCCATAACCCAGCGAATGGCATCAATCACATTGGATTTACCACAGCCGTTCGGTCCAACAACCGCACTACGGTTGCCTTCAAATTTTAGAGTTGTGCTATCGGCAAAAGATTTGAAGCCGGAAAGTTTTAAACTGCTTAAACGCATAATGTCCTGATCAGCGGCGTGAACGTCTCGCCCACGCTAATTCGATTTGTTTCATCCGTGTTAGTGATTCCAACACAAGGTTGCGTAAGTGTCGACAAAAATCTTCCATAAATAAAGTGGCTTGATGTGATTTTCTGATTAAAACTGCATCAGTCACTAATTTAAACAAATCAAAAGATTCTTGTAGTTCACGTCGTGAAATATTCAGTGTCAGGAAATAACTACGTCTGAGTGATGGCAACAATTCTTGGTAATAACGCATCAGGTAGGTATTTCCCACCATTTCATGCTGACGAGCCATGCCCTGAAAAATCAGATCATAAAACTTTTCAGTATTGCCTTGGCGAGTTTCCACGTCTAATTGTTCAAGTAATAACTGAATACGTTCAGCTTCATGGCTGCGCCACGTTTCCGCCATACGATGCACAATTTGACCCAACAATAATGCTGCAATATCAAATAATGAACGCACTTGTAAAGCCGACATTTCAGAGACTAAGGCGCCACGGCGTGGGTAGATTTCAATGAGCTGGGTCCGTTCTAAAATCAATAAAGCTTCACGAACAGAGCCACGGCTCACATCCAATTCGGCCGCAATTCTAAGTTCCTGAATACGCTCGCCTTCGACCAACTCACCGCGAATGATTTGTTCACCGATGTGTTTGGCAATTTGTTCTGACAAACTGTCCGCTTCTTGTTGTTGCATACTGTTCCTATCTTTTTTTTATAAGATGCAATGTTCAGATTTACACTCAATCTATTTGCATTAGAAACGATAAGCAACCTAATTGAACATGACATTGTCTGACAATCTTGTGTCAACAAAGCCAATTTTTTCAGTCAAAACGGACAATCATGCGCCAAAGGCTTGCATACCTTGGTAAATAAAATAGCAGCCGACTGTTGTTAATAAACATGCAAAACAACGCTTTAGCATAAATGGCGACAACATATGAGCCACTTTCGCACCCAATTTCGCAGTGATAAAGCTCATTACACTAATCCCGATAAATGCATAAATATGGATATAACCAATGGTATTGGGAACCACGATATCGGCTTGATGACCAAACCACATAAAGCCGAGGGCCCCAGCAATCGCAATCGGTAAACCACATGCAGCAGACGTTGCGACCGCTTTTTGCATAATGACGCCATTTTTATTCAAATATGGGACGGTTAAGCTGCCACCACCAATACCGAAGATCGCAGAGGCAATCCCAATACCACCCCCTGCTGCCATTTGTATGGCTTGTGAGGGTAAATGTTTATTCGGATCGACTGGTGTCGCTGCACCGCGAAACATTTTAAAGGCCACCCAGACCGCAAAAAAGCCAATTAACAGTTGCAAACCCTGCCCTGATAAATAATCTGCAATGCCTGCACCGAGAAATGAACCGATCACCAAACCCGGTGATAAATTCCGAAAGACATTCCACAGCACGGCACCTTTTTTATGATGCGCCGAAACCGAGCTAAGTGAGGTGACAATAATCGTGGCTAAAGATGTGCCCACCGCCATGTGCATAATCACACTGGGATCATACTGAAGTTGGGTAAAAACGATGAATAAAATCGGCACAATAATCAGGCCACCGCCAACACCAAATAGCCCCGCAGCAAAACCAGCGATTGCACCAATCAGTAAATATATGATTAACTCCATCAATATTATTCCACAACTCTCAGATTCAAATGGATTTAGAGACCAGACACTTACAGCAATTGCTGAGCACAGTACCTCAACCGCCTGAAGTTTTATTACTGAAGCCCATTACCACATCGACCAATGACGATGTCCGTGAGATTGCCAAAAAAGGCATTCAACATGTTTTGGTATGCAGTGAACAACAGACTCAAGGCCGTGGGCAACGCGATCATCAATGGGTCTCACCCGTTGGTAATATCTATTTAAGCACATTGCTGAATTTACAGACAGCAATAGATGGACGGCTTGCACTCGAAATTGCCTTAAATATCTTGCAAATGCCAAGTTTGCAAAATCTCGCATTACAAGTGAAATGGCCCAATGACCTGTATAGCCCACAAGGTAAATGGGGCGGGATTTTGATTGAACCAATTTCGCCACATCAAGCGATTGTCGGCGTGGGCATGAACTTATTTCCGATTCCATCCGCAGAAATTGAGCAACGTGCAACCTCGTTATATGAACTCGGACTTCACTCGCCAAACCGTTTACAGTTAATCGCTGAACTCTATGCAGCGATTCAACTTGCAGGTGAATGGTTCGATCATAACTGCTATAACCTCGCTGCACGATTCAACCATTATGCTGCATTTATGCAACAGCCCGTTGAGCTTGAACACCTGCAAGGCAAAAGCCAAGGCCGCTTTCTCGGTATTGAAAATGATGGTTCGATCAACATCCAAACTTCGCAGCGCTTAGAAAATCATTTCCAAGGTCGCTTACGTTTAGCAGATCAATCATAAACAGGATTGCAAAGGCCTACTGATGAAAAAATTATGGCTCGATGTCGGTAATACTCGGCTGAAATACTGGATTACTGAACACGATCAAATCATAGAACATGCTGCGGAACTGCATTTACAGTCGCCTGCCGAACTCCTACTTGGTTTAATACAGCACTTTAAAAGTTTGGACTTAGATCAGGTCGGGATTTCCTCGGTACTCGACAAGAAAAATAATGATCGGATTCAAAAAATTCTTAAATTTTTAGCTGTTCCTGTCACCATTGCGAAAGTTCATGCCGAATATGCGGGCTTGCGCTGTGCTTACGAAGACACCACAAAGTTCGGGGTCGACCGTTGGCTGCAAATGCTGGCTGTAGTTACAGATCCTGCACAAAAATACTGTGTGATTAGCTGTGGAACAGCACTCACCATTGACTTAACGGATGGATTACAACATTTAGGTGGCTATATTTTGCCAAATTTATATTTGCAACGTGATTCGCTCATCCAAAACACCAAAGGCATTAAAATTCCAGATGCCATCTTTGACGAGCTGTCTCCTGGTAAAAATACCATCGACGCTGTTCATCATGGCATATTGCTCAGTTTGGTCAGCACCATTGAAAAGGTGCTTGATAAATATCCCAGTCGCTTAATTTTAACTGGGGGCGATGCTGCGCTATTTGCCAAATACCTGCAGCGCTTTACACCTGAAGTCCATGATGATCTGCTTTTAAAAGGCCTGCAAAGCTATATTGGCCAACAACCGTAGATTAAGCCCGGATCAAATACGGCTCCACAGCATCCCAGACTTCGGGCAATTCGGTACAGCCTTCAGAGTCAATAAAATGCCCCTGATGACGCGCTTCAATCACCTGTGCATCTAGGCTTTTTGCCTGAGCCAAGCTGAACTCTGGTTGCACTCGCTCATCGCCTTTTGAATAGATCACTACCCGATGCTCAACCTGCTGTTTTAGCAAGTCAAAATTTATTTTAGCCGCATCAATAAAAGGATTCACCTGCTCTAGACGTCCCAAGCGACCATTAAAACCGGCCGCAAGCACAAGAGCTTTTATGTTCTGATGCTGCAGTTTTTGCGACAGATAATGCAGTGCAGCGATACATCCCAAACTATGGGCAATTAATATATAGTTTTCATTTAATGCGTCAATCTGCGCATCCATTTGCTTCATCCACACATTTAAGACGGGTGTTTCGGATGGATCAAGCCGAAGCACCTTGAGGCTGACGCCCGCTTTTTTTGCCTTTTGCGCGATCCACGGAAACCAATTCTCTTCAGGGCTCGCGGTATAGCCATGCACCACAATTACTTGCGCCATTTCATGCTCCATTCCTCTTTTTGAATTCAGTCTGAAATAAAAATTAGAGATTGAGGGTAAACAATTGTGAATTTTTGCAAAACTTGACTATTTGCTAGAACACTTTCATGAGCTGATTCAAAATATCCAGCAATTCTGGAAACATTATGAAGCCGTAAAAGTCCTGTATTTTCCCTTCAGTGTTCTACCTTTGGATCACTATTGATAACTTCAGCGTGAACGGTGGCGGAACAAAAGGATCATCACTGGACAGCATGCGCACGGCCAATGGCAAATGCTGATGCAGCATATGACGGTTCAATTTGCATTTTAAAATAAAGCTGCCTAATTCAGAAAAAAATTAAAGGAATACACAAATCTAGAAATAAAAATGCCCGCTTAAATCTTGCCTTACCGCTGGCTGAAATGCGCTGTCAAACAATGCAGCGCTGTCAGACAACCCAAACTGTGCGCAATAATAATTTTATTTTCATCGAGCTTAGGTATTTGCAGGGAAATAAACTTCTGCCAATGGTCAAAATCTGGTTGTACTGCATTTGCCATATCAATGCGCCAAGAATAATGTCCTACCCCTTGCTGCTTTTGTCTCAATAAGGAAACTAATACTCATTAGGGGAAGCCTGATGAGCATGAATCAGATAGATGTTATGGCTCTCTGGCGTATGAGGTGTATTCATTATTTGATGCTTATTTTAGGTGATTATTTTTGGTGAAACCTTCAATTTGCAGTTCGGCAAATTTTCACCTCTGTTTTATACCTGTCACCTACACGCTCTCAATGTTAATTTCGCATGTTCTTGTAATGATTTAGCTCAGTTCGGTATATATCGGATCATATAGCCAAATTGCTCCAGTACTTTCTATCAAATGCACTCAATCACTTTGCTTAAGCGCACAGTCTCGTCAAATTGCAGCCATAAAAAAAGGCGCTAAATGCGCCTTTTTTAAGTCCAAATTACTTCGGATCTTTACTGCCGAACAATGGACCCATGCCACCGCCGCCAAATTGTTTTTGCATATTGCCCAATGATTTCATCATTTTTGCCATACCCGTTGGGTTGGCAAATTTCTTCATCATTTTCGCCATTTGCGCATGTTGTTTGATGAGTTTGTTCACTTCCGCAACATCCATACCACAGCCTGCTGCAATACGTTTTTTACGGCTTGGATTCATCAAGTCTGGGTTACGACGTTCTTTAATGGTCATCGATTGAATAATCGCTTCCATTTTCTTCACTTGCTTTTCAGGATTTGCTTGTGCAATTGCATCTTGAATCCCTGAGTTGCTCATGCCTGGAAGTTTATCCAGGAAGCCCATCATGCCGCCCATTTTGTTCATTTGTTCAAACTGCATCAGCATATCTTCAAAGTTGAAGCTACCGCCTTTTTGCAGTTTTTTCGCCATTTTTTCGGCTTTTTCTTTGTCGATTTTACGTTCAACTTCTTCGACCAAAGAAAGTACGTCACCCATACCCAAAATACGCTGTGCGATACGTTCAGGATGGAATGGCTCTAGGGCATCGAGTTTTTCACCCATACCCAAGAATTTGATTGGCTTGCCAGTAATGGCACGAACAGAAAGTGCCGCACCACCACGTGCATCACCATCCGTTTTTGTCAGGATCACACCCGTCAACGGCAAGGCATCATTAAAGGCTTTTGCCGTATTCGCCGCATCCTGACCGGTCATGGCATCAACCACGAACAATGTTTCAGTCGGCTTAATCGCTGCATGAAGCTCTTTAATTTCATCCATCATTTCGTCGTCTACATGTAAACGACCTGCTGTATCGACAATCAAGACATCAGCAAATTGAATTTTTGCTTGCTCAATCGCACGATTTGCGATGGTAATCGGTTTTTCGTCTGCGCTTGATTCAAAGAAAATAGCGCCAACTTCACCTGCAACTGTTTGTAGCTGTTTAATCGCTGCTGGACGATAAACGTCGGCAGACACCATTGCTACTTTTTTCTTTTGACGTTCTTGTAAGAAACGTGCAAGTTTTGCCGCAGTAGTAGTTTTACCCGCACCTTGCAAACCTGCAAGAAGCACAACAACTGGTGGTTTTGCCGCTAGGTCTAGGCTTTCATTCGCCTCACCCATCATTTTGGTCAATTCGTCATGAACGATTTTGACGAAAGCCTGCCCCGGTGATAACTGAGTCATCACTTCTTGGCCCAATGCTTCTTCCTTAACTTTCGCGATGAATTCACGAGTTACAGGTAACGCAACATCGGCTTCAAGAAGTGCCATACGTACTTCGCGTAACGTATCTTTAATATTGTCTTCGGTTAGCTGCCCTGAGCCAGTAACATTTCTTAAACTCTGCGTGAGTCGTTCTGTTAAGGTATCAAACATTGCAAAATCCGCTTAAAATAGCCATGAGCAAAAAATTGTTTCTTAAAATAGAAAATTTATGCATAGAATGCTATAGGATACTTTAGTTCTTGCAGAATTTATATAAATGAATATTCAACATCCTGAAAAAGGTTTGACATGATCAGTCTCCCCTTGGTTTACACGATCCTAGCATTAATCGCTTATACCACGTCTTTTTGGTATTTATTCAGCCATTTAATGTCTAAACGTGCGCCGAACCATTGGTTTATTGGTGTTGTACTTGGTTTAGGCATGTTATTGCATGCAGGTGTTTTATATAACGATATGTTGACGCCTATGGGTGTCAACTATGACGTGTTCAACCTGATGTCTTTTACTTCAGGTCTCATGCTATTACTCAGTGTATTATTTAGTACCTATCGGCCTGTGCTTGCGATGAACCTGTTGGGCATTCCTGTGGCAGCGACGGGATTGATTTTGGGCTTTGCATTTAGTCGACAAAATCAATTTATAGAACAACATTCACTGGGTTTAGACATCCATATTATTTTGTCACTTTCCGCATATGCCGTCCTGCTGATGGCAACAATTCAAGCGGTTATTTTGCGTTTACAAGACCGTGAACTAAAAAACAAGCAGAAAAAGCGTGTATGGGTGAGTCTGCTTCCATCCTTCCAAGCCATGGAATCTTTGCTATTTGATTTATTGATTGCTGGATTTGCACTACTGACCGTGGCGCTTGGGTTTGGTTTCTTCACCATCGATAACTTCTTTGCACAGCATTTGGCACATAAAACAGCCTTTAGCATTATTTCATGGTTCGTCTATGGAGCTTTGCTTATTGGACACTATCGATTTGGCTGGCGTGGTCAAAAAGCCATTCGCTTTACCATTATTGGTTTCTGTCTATTGGCAGTCGGCTTTATTGGATCTAAGTTTATTTTAGAAATGGTTTTAGGCCGCTAAGTCGACGATGAAACGATTTTAAGTTTTATAAAGAAGTAAGTTTTATTACGAAGGGAGCTACGGCTCTCTTTTTTATAGCTTGATTATTCACACAGAAATAACAGGCATAAAAAAAGCGCTATACAGCGCTTTTTTTCATTACGTCTAAATTATAGAGCAACGATGTTTACAGCATTCGGGCCTTTTTGACCTTGAGCGATGCTGAAAGAAACCTTTTGGCCTTCTTGCAAAGTTTTGAAGCCAGAACCAGTGATTTCGCTGAAGTGAGCAAAAACGTCAGGACCGTTGTCTTGTGCAATAAAACCGAAACCTTTAGTTTCGTTGAACCATTTAACTGTACCAGTAACTGTATTAGACATAATAATACCTATTAATTTGTTGATTTAGCCATTGGATGATGACTGACTATAACTTGGAAAATAATAAAGAATTGAACTTCATTTCTGTAAAAAACGAAGGATTATGACTAACACTGCGATACTTAAAGAAAATTTACGAAACAATACTTTTTTTCTAGTTGCAGCCATCATACATGAAATCTTAAAAGATTCAAGCACAGTATATGTTGTTGATTCCATTAAAAAACAACAGTACAAGCCATCTTCTTATTATTACTATCCATATGTATTTACTCATTTTATTGTTAAAGTTTTATGTCAGTCAATACTTTAAGACTTTGGTCCTAATTTCACCAAATAGTTACATAAAATCTTGTCATTTCGTATTCCGCGTCACCATAAGCACAAAACCTAGACATCCCTTTCAAAACCACGTATAACTCCGTTTTTCAATTTTTGGCTGTGTGACCGTGAAACTTGTTCTTGCGCCGATGGAAGGCTTAACCGATCCAATTATGCGAGATGTGTTGACGCATGTGGGGAGTTTTGACTGGTGTGTAACCGAGTTTATCCGTGTCACGGACTCTGTCCTGCCCGATCATATTTATCATAGCTATTGTCCTGAACTAAACAATGAAGGCAAAACTGCAGCAGGAACACCGGTTCATGTGCAGTTCTTAGGTAACAATCCCACTATGCTCGCGGCAAATGCTGTACGCGCGGTAGAACTTGGTGCCCCTGCGATTGATATGAACTTTGGTTGCCCTGCAAAAACCGTCAACCGCCACCGTGGTGGTTCAGTTCTGCTAGATGAGCCTGAAGTGGTGTATGAGTTAGTCAAAGCTGTGCGTGATGCTGTTCCGAGTCATATTCCTGTATCAGCAAAAATGCGTTTGGGTTATATGGACCGTAACTTCACTATGGAAAATGCGCATGCCATTGAAGATGCCGGAGCTGCATGGGTTACAGTCCATGCGCGGACTAAAGCCGATGGTTATACCCCGCCTGCCTTTTGGGATCAGTTGCAACCCATTCGTGAAGCATTGAAAATCAATGTGATTGCCAACGGTGAAATTTGGAACAATGCCGATGCCAAACAGTGCCAACTCGAATCCGGTTGTGAAGACCTAATGATTGGTCGTGCTGCGGTGACCACTCCTGACATTACACAGTGTATCCGTCGTAATACCGATGAACCGCTGATTACATGGCATGAACTACTTGGATTACAAATTCGTTTCTTAAATGGCTCGTATAAAAAAGAAATGAATATGGTCGGTCGTTATAAACAATGGCTCGGCATGATGTCGAAGCACTATCCAGAAGCCAAAGTCCTTTGGGATGAAGTAAAACGTGTCAAACCACTTGATGAAATCGTGCAAAAACTCAAAGCCGGTATGTAAGTTTTAAAGCACATCGCCCAATATGAAAACGAAAAAGTGTGAAAACACCTATCTAAGCGTAGCCGCAGAGCCTTTGATTATACCTACAGTGTTCAAAGGCTTTGTTGTTTGGCAAACTCTAAAATTGCGTCGATCTCATCTGCCAAGAACTCTTTAGGATGTTCCGAAGTCGGGTTCATCACCAAGCTTGCGCCTTTGGTAATCGCAAATAATTTTTCAGCACTGATCATGACAAACTCTGCATCTGCACCAACATCCTGTTGAAGCATCGCAAGACTCAGAAAAAATGGAATGGCTTGCTCGCCTTGCTCCGTTTCCATCAATTGAAAATGTAAATGCTGCTCTGTATCACGCTCACCCAAACAATATACTTGGCTGGCTAAAAGTTGCTGATAAAAGTCTTGGTATTGCTCAGGATGATCTAAAGTCGATTCATAAAGATGTTGAAGCGTGTCGTTCATTGTTATTGTCCGTCTATTTTTATCAATCAGATACTGTTCACAATCCACAGCATACAGGAAGTTTATGAATTATGCCGTTGATTTAAATCTTCAACGTGCTGTCGATTTGTTTTCCACGATTTTTCTAAAATTTCTTTTTCTAAACGCAACTGTATTCGTTTAAGTTTCATTTCAGAGATCACGGGTTGCTGAAAGGTTTGAACATAGTCCACCCAAGCTGTACCCCGAAATACATTCGACGGCATCTCTGTTTTAAACACTGCTTCAGGCATAAAAACAATCACAGAATGCATATTGTCTTTATCCACAATATCGCTCAACACCTGTTCTAACACTTTCATATGTTTATAATTTTGGTGAATCGGATTTTGAAATTTAAAACTTTTTTTATAAATCTTTTGCGTCCATTGTTTTTGTCTCTCGCCCCCAAAAATCCAGCCCTTATAGTTTTTAGTTTCAATCACAAACACACCAAATGGGCTTAACAGAAGATGATCAATTTGAGTTGTAGCTCCTTCGCCATCTGGTAAGGTCAAATCATTTAACAATATATAATGGTCTTTCAAATAAAGTTTGACATGAACAGCGACAGCAAACTCCCCCATTTTCCCCTTTAAATAAGGTTTAAATGCTTTGATTGCCCCCACAATCAGTAACAATGGAATTAACCACCACAACGTCGAAATGAGGGGTGCAAAAAATTGAGAAATATTCATCGATTTGATTCATTATTTTAAATAAGTATATTTTCTATTTTATTGTAATTTCTCAATTTTTAACAATATTTCTTTATTTTCTAGACCACCAGCAAAACCCACTAATTTTCCATTTGCGCCCACGACACGATGACAAGGTGCAATAATTGAAATTGGATTTTTACCATTGGCTGCACCGACAGCACGTACGGCATTGACATTGCCGATCTGCTCTGCAATTTGTTTATAGCTGCGAGTTTCTCCAAAAGGAATCGTCAATAAAGCTTGCCAAACTTGTTGCTGAAATGCGGTACCTTCAAAGTCTAGCGGCAAGTCAAATTGCTGTCTTTTACCCGCAAAATATTCATTTAATTGCTGTGCGGTTTTGAGCAAAATCGGGTGTTGTAGATCTTCAACCAAAGCCGCCAATCGCACACGATTTGGGTTTTCATTTTCCCAAAGAACAGCCACCAATGCGGTTTCATGTGCAACAAGTTTTAATTGTCCAACGGGCGAATTTAAAAACTGATAAGAAAGTTGCATGAGATACTCCAAGCTCAAAATCGCAGCACTTCATTATTCAGGAGGACGATAATTTCATCAAGACCAGTCCTGAAATAATCAGTACTGCAGCTAGCATGCGCATGGCATTGGCAGGCTCACCCAATACAACGATGCCGAGGATAAATGATCCCACTGCACCTATGCCGGTCCACACCGTATAGGCTGTACCCAACGGTAAGGATTTCATTGCATAAGACAATAAAGCAAAACTTGCGATCATGAAAACAATGGTCAAAATACTTGGCGTCAGTTTGCTAAAGCCTTCAGAGACTTTCATACAATAGGCCCAAACCACCTCAAGTAATCCCGCTACAATTAATAAAACCCAAGCCATATTTTTACCCATAAAAAAAGCACAGGGATCAATGACCGCTGTGCTTTAGAACATATTAACTTGAAGATAATTTCATCAAGATTAGACCCGAAATGATCAGTACTGCGGCTAACATCCGCATGGCAGTTGCAGGCTCACCGAGTATAAAAATACCCACGAGGAATGAGCCAATCGCGCCGATTCCTGTCCAAATGGTATAAGCTGTTCCCAGAGGCAACGTTTTCATGGCATAGGCCAATAAACCAAAGCTCAGGATCATAAAAAATAAAGTAACTAAACTTGGGCCAAGTTTTGTAAAGCCTTCTGAGAGCTTCATCGAATAGGCCCAAACGATTTCAAAAATACCAGCGAATACTAGAACAACCCAGGCCATGATGCCTTCCTCCATATTAGTAGAGTCAGGTCGTCCTGACGATTTTTCTTACTGGCTTCGAACAAAGATGTAAGGGAGGTCGTTCCTCCGAATATTGTCTCAGTATAGCAAATATGCTGAATTTTAGTGCAGTCTTTACATTTTTTGACCAAATTCAGGGCGTTATTCAGTTAAGGAAAAAACTTGTGCAGATGAATTGCGCCAAAACATAGCATGTCTGGTCAAAGGACAGATTCAGAGATAAAAAAGGCACCACCAAAACCAGTTGATGATGCCCTCTTTATTTGGTCTATTCGCCGATTAGAACTTCAGACGAAGGCCTGCGCCATACCACCAGTGTTTTTCACTTCCAGTTTCAGCTTGCCATGCCGTATGCTGATTTCCTTTTTCGTAGCTGTAAGCAACATCGATAAAGGGCATCAGCTTTTTATTGATTTCATAGCGTGTTTCTAGCCCTAGCCATACAGAACTGAGTCCTGTTTTTTGTGCATAAGCAGAGTCATCACTCAGCACCACATCTAGGTTCAAATATGGTTTTAAAATCAATTTTTGCGTCAGCAGCAAATCACGTTCGGTTTCTAAAGAAAAACTGACCTGTTTATCTGCACCAAGATATAAATAAGCATCGGTTTCAAAGAAATACGGTGCCAGACCATGCAAACCCACCACAGCATCTAACTGTTCTTTGTCCGTCACTTGATGTTCATCGACCCGATAACGCGCACCAATTTGCGCATCCCAAAAGTCTGAGATCATACGGCTATACATCACTTGAGCCGCATAATCAGCGTCTTGAGATTCTGCTTTATCCGCATGTAGTTTGATGAAGAGCTTATTTTCATCGGTCCCGATTCGACTCTCAATTTCGGTCTTTAAACGTCCTCGGCCATCGGCATTATTGAGCCATCGATTGTCCATCTCGGTCGCTTGATAAATCTGTCCACCATGTTCACGCTTATGATCAACAGGATGCTGCGCAAAATCAGCACGTGACGCAATAGATGATGCATTTGCATGTTCTGCATGTTCTGCATGTTCTGCATGTTCTGCATGTTCTGCATGTTCTGCATGTTCTGCATGTTCTGCATGTTCTGCATGTTCTGCATGTTCTGCATGTTCTGCATGTTCTGCATGTTCTGCAGTATGCTCCATCTGGCTCGATTTAATCCCTGTTTGCATCTCTTGATGCGACGAATCAAATGAGGAATGCGACTCATGTTGAGCTGACATCGGTATGCTATGATCTGCATCTTGCGCCATGGTCATTTGAGTGACCGATGCCAATGCTAAACTCAGTACCGTATATGTGCATGGTTTAATGGTGCGCATGAGACACCTCCTTTTGCTGTACAGATGCCGTTTTCGTATTCTCTGCGACATTTGCGACCACAAGTTTATTCATCATCCCTGCAGACATGTGATACAGCAAGTGACAATGAATCGCCCATTCCCCTAATTCATTGGCCGTTAACAGAGCAGTCACTGTTTTCCCTGGCGGCACAATCACCGTATGTTTATTTGGCATTTCAGAAGACACTTGCCCATTTTCCAATTGCATGAACATGCCATGTAAATGCATCGGATGCGCCATCATGCTGTCATTGACAAATTTCAGTCGAATTCGCTCACCATATTTCACTTGTAGTGGTTCGGCTTCGCTAAACTTTTTGCCATTCATGGTCCACATGTAGCGCTCCATCGTTCCACCCAAATGAATGACCAAGTCTTGCGTCGGTTCACGTGTATCAGGCTGTGGCGTTAACGCTTTTAGATCACTATATTGCAGTGCCTTATCACCGACAGGTGTTGAAGCATTGGCCCAACCCATAACCGTTGCTGAATTTTCAACTGCCCGCATCTCTCCTTTAGACTGTGCATGCTCCATCGCTGTATGCATATCATGTTTCATAGATGAATCTATTGAGGAGTGGTTCATAGATGAATGATCCATCACACTATGATCCATATTGGCATGCGCTGAATCAGACATATTCTGTTTATGCATCTCTGGATGTTGCATAGTAGTATGCGCAGTCACTGGAGAATGATCCATGTCATGTCCCATAGCTGCATGATCATGAACTTGATTCGGCTGAATATTTGATGGATTGACAGTATGCGCGCTGTGCTCATGAGCATTCGCTTGCTGGCTTGCTGAAGTTTGGGTTGAACCTGTAGCAGTATGTCCCATGTTGCTATGGTCCATACCTGACATTGAACCATGCCCCATATCTTCAATGGTCAGCAAAGCGCGTGGCCGTGCTTTTGGTATACGAATACCTGAGTGCTGAGGCTGCGTTTCATCATGTAAAGTGCCAATCGCAAATCCAGTCCGATCAAGCGACTCAGCTTCAATCTGATAATGCGCAGATTTAGGCTCTACGATCACATCATAGGTTTCTGCAGCACCAATGCGAAATTCATCCACAGCGACCGGCTTGACCGCTTGACCGTCTGCACTGACCACCGTCATTTTGAGCTGAGGAATACGCACATCAAAAAACGACATGGCCGCAGCATTTACAAAACGAAGTCTGACTTTTTCATTGGGCTTAAACATCCCCGTCCAGTTCTGCTGTGGTGTTTTGCCGTTTACTAAAAACGTATAACCCGTGACATCAGACAAATCCGTTTTCAGCATACGCATCTGATTCCACATCGAACGATCTTTCCAAGTGTTTTTTAAACCTGTTCGTTGAATTTGCGTCCATACATCTGAAAACGTTTCACGCTGATTTTGATAGTATTCGGCAGACTTTTTCAGATTTGCCATAATCTGAGCGCTAGATGATTCATGAAAATCCGACAACATGACCACATAATCACGTTGAGTCTGTTCATGTGCGGCAAGTGCTTGTTTACCTTTCGGATAAATCACTAAAGCGCCATATAATCCGTCTTGTTCTTGGCCTTTGGAATGCGCGTGATACCAATAGGTTCCGCTTTGACGGACTTTAAATTTGTAAGTAAAGCTACCATCAGGCTGTATTTCATTGAAACCATTAAAGCCGGGTACACCATCCATTAAGCCGGGCAGCAATAGACCATGCCAATGCACTGAGGTATTTTGTTTTTTGAGCTGATTATGCACATGGATGACCGCATCATCGCCTTCTTCAAACTCCAGTAATGGTGCTGGAAACTGACCATTGACGCTGATTTTCTTGACCGTTTTACCAGTCAAATTGATGGTCTTTTCATCAATATTCAGATGATATTCTTTAATGGCTGCAAACGCCCACGTTGGAGACAGCAGACATACCCCGAACACGAGGCCTGATTTAAATAAATTAGACATGACTTAACCTTTATAAAATAACGAAAAAACGTATTTAATACTCAGGTTAAGCTTGCGGAGGTCTTAGAATTTCTTGCCAAAAGCCTTTTAAATGCTGTCCAGCAAAAATGAAACGAGGAGGTTCTGTATAGTGATGCACATGGAAGGTCTGCAATGCGACCATGGCGCTATCGACATAAGAGGTACTGATTTGGCAATGTGCGAGTGTACAGTCCTGACAGTCTGCACTTTGTGTCGTTGAATGATGCGCCTGACCATCTTGCAGTGCAGATGTCGCATCTAAAGATTGATGACAATCCATCATTGAAAAGACTTCTGGTGTCGTCTGCTTACCATGATGTGCTGCATGCTCAGGAACAGCTTGCCGCTGATTTTGATGGCAATTTGCTATATTTGAACGTGAAGGATCAGTATGTGCTGCATGAACTGGTGCCTGATGGGCATTCGCTGTCATCATTTGTTGATGTTGAAAATTTTGCTGTGCACTGACCACACTGCTCCACCCCATGACAAACGCCACGAGCCAAGCAAAGCCAAGATGCTTTCGCAAAAAATTAAACAATTTAGTATCCTAATTCAACCCAATGATGCACTGTGACAATATATCCCTATTAACACATCTTTAGAAACATCAGCGATCGGCTCAGCCGAAATCCGCATGAAACATCATGATGATATTATTTACGATTCAAATGCAATCACATGACATTTGTATCAACATGACATGCAGCTCGACCAATTTATCCATCATGAACGATACATTCAGAAATATCTAAAAGCACTATCCAGTGCGATCGATGATGTGTTTTGCCAGTCGCAGCGTATCTCAATAGTTGCTAACAGCATAATTAATTGTGCAGTTATTCACAACAGTTTTAAATTTATTGCGCTGTCATAAAAATCAGCGCATATCTTCCAGTTAAAACATAAAAGTTATTTTTTAAACTGATTAATTATTTACCATAGATTAATAAACATACAGCATTTCAAACACTTTACCCCATAAAAAAAGGACTCAATTGAGTCCTTTTTATACTTAATACGTCTAATTATTAAACCATTGATGCACAATCGTTTATAATTTATCCAAGTTATCCATATAGTTATCTACACAGATATCCATACGGTTATCCATATAGTTATCCACAGGTGAGGAATAACTTATACCCAAAGGCTTAAGCCTCTTGAGCATGCACTTTTGCCAACTCTGAACGCATGTCATCAATCACAGCTTTATAATCAGGCTTACCAAAAATTGCTGAACCTGCAACAAACATATCTGCACCAGCTTCAGCAATGTCACGAATATTGGCTGGAGTAACACCACCATCCACTTCTAAGCGAATATCACGACCTGAAGCATCAATAATTTTTCGTGCTTGACGCAGCTTTTCCAAGGTCATTGGAATGAACTTTTGACCACCAAAACCTGGGTTCACACTCATCAACAAGACTTGGTCAACTTTATCTAAAACGTAGTCTAAATAATGCAGAGGTGTCGCAGGGTTAAACACCAAGCCTGCTTGCGCACCGCCAGATTTGATTAACTGTAAAGAGCGGTCAATATGGTCAGTCGCTTCTGGGTGGAAAGTGATGATATCTGCGCCAGCGTCTAAGAAATCACCAATCATACGGTCTACCGGTGAAACCATTAGATGCACATCAATTGGCGCCTTAATGCCGTATTTTTTCAATGCCTTACAAACGCCCGCACCAAAAGTTAAGTTCGGTACATAATGATTATCCATGACATCGAAATGAACAACATCTGCACCGGCTTCTAGAACGTTTTCAACTTCTTCACCTAAGCGCGCAAAGTCTGCTGACAAAATTGAAGGTGCGATTAAGAATGGCTTGGACATGAAAAACCTAGCTTTGAAAAGGGAGTGATTGACGCATTATAGCAAATTGTCCCCCTATTCGCTGCCCACGCCCTCAGTCGTTTTTTCGATACTGATGATTGAGATCTCTATAATAAAAAAACCTAGGATGAACTGATGTTACGCAGTAATATCAGAAGCGTAATTGGTTCAAATAAAAGAAAGATACGCGGTAACGTCATCCACATTTGTTTGAGACAGCACTATTTCTAATCAAAAATGTTTTTGCAATACTTTAAATAAATAGACGCTAGAGAGCGAGTTTTGCGGTGAGGAGCATTGCTCTGCAAGATGGTTTCCTTGCGAAGCTTCGCTTCTCATTTTGCCGAATGAGAAACATCGTTTCGTAAGAGTACCTTCAGCCGAAGGCTAATCCCTTTATTTAAGTCCTAGATGTAAGACTCCGTCGAATTGACTTAAATATCATTTTAAAAATGCAAAATTATTTTTTGCGTGCGTAACATCCGTGATTAATATGAATAAAGACCACTGCGGTAGAAACACAGCGTTGCATTTTTAGACTTAACGGGCATCTATGTACTTTGCTAAGTTAAAGGACTGACAACTTAACAATAAAATTGCATCTATGAAAAGTTCAACACACATCACCACCGCCCAAGCAGCACGTGTTGCTAAACGCTTAGTCAATCATTGGAAACATAAATTTGAAGTCAATGAACAGCTCATTGGAGAAAATACTGCATTCAAGATTCAACTGCCCTCTGCAGAGGTTAGCCTTCTACCACAAGCTGCGTTTTTAGACGTGGTGATTTCAGCCCAAGATCCAAGCACAAATCTAGATCAATTGGAACATGTGGTATTAGATCATTTAATCCGCATGGGACAAGAAGAACTCAGTGCAACATGGCAACGTGAACCGTAGTCTAAGTCGCCATATTATCAAAGCATTTCACTCAATGCTGATGTGATTGATAATTTCTAACTGCATCAATACGAGCTTTCGTGGCTGGATGCGACTCAAAGAAGTCTGTCCATGATCTCTGATTTTTGGCAGTTTCATCCTTGGCATCTTTCTCTTTTGCTGTTTCACCATCTGCTTCATCTTCCATACGTTGTAAGAAATTTGCAAAATGCGAAGTTGGTATTTGATGTTTTGAAAGTTGTTTTAAGGCATATAAATCTGCTTCAGATTCAAAGTCTCGTGAGTAACTCGCACCCACCGCAGCTACCGGTAAACTGGTAAGAATGTCAGAGCCATCCCCCGTAATCATCAACAAAATAATACTGATGCCTAAACCTGACAAACTTTGCTGCAAACTATGGCGTTGAACTAAATGCCCCTGCTCATGTGCAAGTACACCTATGAGCTCATAATCATTTTTCGCTAATTTAACCAACTCATCTGTCACGATAATGGTGTTATTGGGTATCGCCAATGCATTTGCACCAATACTGCCACCACCACGGAATAACAACTTCGCAGGACGATTTTCAGCCACCAATTGTTGATATTCTTGCTTCAGTTTGTCTTGGCGTGCTTGTGGCAATTTTGTGGGTTCAGTCATATCGATAATATATTTTTCCGCCTGATCCCCCCAACTCTTTAACGCTGTCTCAGGCAGTTGATTGGCCACCACATGCGACGCCGCAGGTATGCCCCATTTAATCAATACAAAAGCAAAAGCCACCACGAAAATCACACTAAAAATGATTAGAGAAGGTGACCGTTCTAACTTCCAAATCGAATGCCAACGCGACTTTACGTCGAGATTAAACCACTCTGGCAAAGGTTGATGAAACTCTAAACGAGCATCGTCCTTTAACTCAATCACTGGCTGAATATCCCCTAAAGCACCAATCAGCGTCATATCTTGATAGGTGTAGTGCTGCGTTTGTTCTAGGTCTTGACCATAACGCACAATCACAGCATGTTCCCCATCTGCGCTGATTTGAGCAACAAAGGGTTTTGACACTTTCCCATCATAATAGGTTGCATTCACTACTGATGTTTTCATGTAATTCACCTGCGTTATAAGGAAATATCTAGGTCAAAAATATCGGATAATTCTTCAGCAATCGCATTGTGATCTTGCTGCATTTGATTTTGTAATTGGTCAGGATCATCGACCAACATTAAGTGCAAAGATTCTGTCTGATATTTATATAGTCGTACAACTGCCCATGGTGTCAGTAAACCGAGGCTAACCATTTTAGCCAACCAATTGCTCAAGACAATCCATGCATAGCGCCATTGATTACAGTCCGTATGAAACTGACTGCGGCTCAACGTGGTGTTATTCCATGTGGTAATAAAAATACGTGCAGCTGTGAGTGGCCAAATAAACATGTAGCCAATCAAATACATACCAAAAATAATGAAGACATAAGATGCGTCATTTAAACCTTCTGAACTACCAAATAGTATCGCAAAGATCACTGCCAGCAATGCACCAAAGCCCATAAACAGAAATAAAGGCACATACATGGCACGCATATAATCGCCCCAAGTATTATTCAGATTAAATTTTAACTGACCCAGATACAAATGATTCAGACATTCACGTTTATATAGCCAGAACGCAACTGGTGTAAACAAACCAAGGGTAAAGACAACCACCGCAAGACATTTAACAAAGCACCAATACGCGCTTTTATTTGTCCCCGAAAAAAAGAATCGGCTATTACTAAATTTACTGTTGCGAGCACGGAAACGAATCGTAGATCGAATAAGCCAAGGAACCGCAAAGAAGATCAGGACAAAGCCCGCTAAGAAAGCTTCCCAAGAATACTTTATAGCAAAAGAGAAACCACCATAGACCACTAACGCAATGATTCGTCCAACTAAAATTTTTGTAGGCAAACCGGTAAAGTCAAAACGACGCTGAAACACCCAAGTATTACCGTAAAAATAACGTAAACGGCGGACCTTTGCCCAAGGCGCATAAAGTCCAAGCGTGACAATCGTCAGTAAGATATTCACGATCCAAATACCGAAATATTCAGACGCATTACCTTTAAACCTAAAATGATAATTTCGTCCCAAGACATCAGCCTGTTCTGTCTCACCAAATAGACTCGGTGGATTCATTACGGGCAGCTCTGGCGGAAGCGGCGTTTCCATTTGTGAATTTTGCATAAGTACCCTAAATTATTTTTTTTGGTATGTCGAATTTATTCATTTGCATGGCAATGCTCATCACCATGCTTTATTTATACGTATATCAAAGCAAGCTATGCCTCAACATTTTTAACCACTGGCTTTTAGATTAATGAACTACTGTTTGCAATTGGACAGCGTGAAATTGCAAATGATCATCCATAAAACTTTGAATAAAATAATAACCATGATCATAGCCTGCATGTTCACGCAGTTCGAGTGGCTGCCCAACTTGCTCACACGCTTGCTTAAACAACATCGGATTTAACTGGCTATAAAATTGATCATCAATACCTTGGTCAATCAAAATGGCTTTAAACAAAGCCCCTTTGGATTGCACTAAAGCTGTTGCATCATGCTGAAGCCACTGCTGACGATCTGAACCTAGATATTGACTAAAGGCTTTTTCACCCCATGGACACTGACTCGGCGCACAAATCGGTGCAAAAGCAGAAACCGATTTAAACAGGTCAGGATGCTTCAACGCTAAAGTTAATGCACCATGACCGCCCATACTATGTCCGAATATGCCAATCGCACCTTTTTGTACCGGAAATTCAGCCTGTACCACCGAATACAATTCTTCAGTAAGAAAACGTTCCATTTGATAATGCTCGGCCCACGGTTGCTCCGTTGCATTAATATAAAAGCCTGCGCCTTGCCCAATATCCCAATGATCGCCTTGCGCTACCTGTTCCCCACGTGGAGAAGTATCAGGGCTGATTAAAATCAGGCCAAGCTGCGCAGCTAAACGCTGAGCATGCGCTTTAATGGCAAAAGTTTCTTCGGTACAAGTTAATCCCGCCAAATAAAACAAAGTAGGACACGCTTGGCCTTGCAAGGCTGCTTCTGGCAGAAAAATACCAAACTTTGTTGGGGTTTTTAGACTTGAAGAATCCAATTGATAAATGCGCTGCTCACCCGCAAAACAAGTATTTCGTTGTACTAATTCCATGATCTTTATCCTAAACTTTTTTGATCTTTTAAGGCGTAACCGTCGTAGCCGGTGCAGTAGTCGTCGGCGGGAACAATCGTTGTTCTAATTGAGGCAACATTAATGCCATGTTTTTCCCCATCGACCACTGTGGTTCAGAAGGTTCGAAACCTTGCGCTGCTTCCCATTTCGCTACAGTCGCTTTGGTTTCATTAAATGCCGCTTGAATACTGGTCTGCTCACGCATCGCCTGATCAAAGAAAGCACGACCAAAATAGGTGTATTCAGCTTCATTCGAACAGCCAAAAGACTGTCGATCAGCTGCCGATGCTGTAATGATTAAAGTATTATCATTTTGTAGTGCTGGAATAAAACTGCCTGAATAACATGAAGAAATCACAATCACACGCCAACGAATTCCGGATGCATCCAAGGCTTCTTTTAACCATTTAGGATCGACTTGCGCCAAATCCAAAGGTGCATTTTCCATTTCAAAGACATTCGGTAAACCATGTGAGGTCATATATAAAAATAAGACGTCACTTTCTCGGTTCATCTGCTGACCAATACGACGCAGCGCCAACTCCATACTGGTTTTAGATGCCAGCGGAATTTCAGTGCGCGTTGCAGGGTTATTGATAAGCTCAACCGAACGCCCATAGGTGCCAAAACGTGTATCAAACTGTTCTTTAATCCGTTCAATTTCCAGTTTAAAGACATCTTGATAACTCGCACCTGCCACCCCTAAGAAGTACCAATGGGATTGGGCAAATTCACCATATTCCACTGCATCCAAGGATTTATTGAGTAAACGGCTTTGTGCATAAAATGCATCTTCAGCAAAGCTTGGAGGAACTTCTTCAACTTTCCAAATCGGCTGATCTTTGACTGAGACTTGCCACACGACCAAAGTAAATAGCGTCGCACCCATAATCAGTGCACGCTCCCACCATGGCCATTTCAGCTCACGTGAAAACACCCAAACGACAGCCAGACTTTGCCAAACAAATAGAATAATGAATAACGTTGGAATGTAGTCATACAGAAAGTATGGAAGAAAATCGAGATCTCCCAAATATTGAATCAAACATTGAAACAACATGATGTGCGTATCAAGCACCAACCAAAGCAATGCAGGGACCAACATTAACCGTGGATTATTTACACGTTGTGATAGGAAAATTCCCACAATTAAAGCAATAAATGGCCACAATGCATAACTTATAAGACCTTGAGCGTTAAATTCACCAATACGCCCCGTGCTCAGCCAACTAAATAAACTGTTAGCACAACCACCTAAAATCCCCCAAAACACCAATTGTAAAATCGATGGACGAACGATTTGTAAAGAACGACGAGACCCAAAAAATAACCACATCCCCGCAGTTTGGTTGCTTTTAAAATCATGCCAAAAATTGATGGAGGGTTTGAAATCAATCATAGAGTTCTAATGGTGGCCTTGGCTTGCTTAATTGCACAAATAATTTTATGCCTGATGTCGTTTTTAGCAATGCTATTTTTTAACTATATAACAAATCTTTGAACAATATTGAAGCAAATATCATTTTAAGTCACAAGATCATGTTGGAAATATGCATCAAAGCGACAAGCATCGCCTTGCCACTGATGTTGCGGCTCTTGATTCGCTAAAAAAACTGCCAATCGTGGACGTTTAACCACGACACGTTTAGCAATTTTTTGTGCTAAATCCAGTAAATTATCACCTAAATCCATCTCACCATCTTCAGGTAACAGCAAATGCAATAATTGCATTTGTTTTTTGACCTGAGCTTGCTTTTTGACGGCTTGCTGGTTTTGATCTCGCTGCGGAAACATAGGATCGAGATAAACCACATCAAAGATTTGATTGGTCGTCGACAAATGTTTCAAAAAGTCTGCCGAATCTGAAAAGACCAATTCAATTCGAGCTACAACCGAACTTAAAAATGCATCTTGCTGCGCACGTTGATGTGAGTCTTCCAATAAGGTAAATAAAATTGGATGACGTTCCACAAGGGTCACATGCGCACCCAAATGGGCCATCAATAAACTATCATGCCCTAGCCCTGCGGTTGCATCTACAAGCTGTGGTTTTTCAGCCAAATTACACGCACGTGCAATCATCTCAGACTTTAAGGATGCTCGCTTTAAACGCCCCACTTCTGCTTTCCAATCGGGTTGCATCTTCATGCCATTGGCCGCTAACCACAAACCATCTGCATCGACACACAAACTGAGTTCAGAGTTTAAACGTAAAAAACGCGCGTTTAATTTTTCAATCAATTCAATATTTACAGATACACCACGTGAAGAAAGCACAGCAGAATACTGCTGTGCTTTCTCATGAAACTCTTGTTCTGTGTATAAGCGGATTTCGCTTACCATAATTTCCAGCCTGTAAATGCGAACAATAAAATCAATAAACCTGAAACAATTCGATACCACGCAAAAATCATGAAATCACGTTTTGCCACATAAGCGACAAGCGCACGAATCAAAAGTAATGCCGAGACAAACGAAACAATCAAACCGACTGCAATCACAGTCCAATCTTGAGTGCCTTGAAATACATCATAGCTTTGATATAAATCCAGCAAACCTGCACCGACAATAACCGGAATACCCAAAAAGAATGAAAACTCAGTGGCTGCTTTACGAGAAACCCCTAAGAACATGGCACCAATAATAGTCGCACCTGAACGTGAAGTTCCTGGAATTAAAGACAAAACTTGAATTAAACCAATCCAAATCGCATCTTTAATGGTTAAATCTTCTACTTCTTTGGCACGCACTTGCGGTGGATTTTTTTCGATCCAAATAATGATCAAACCACCGATAATCAACCCCATAGCAATCGCAATGTTATTGAACAGCAGCTCTTTCACCGTCTGACCAAACGTCAAACCAATCAACACGATTGGAATCGAAGCGAGAATTAAGCCAAAACCTAAACGGCGACCTTTTTCTTCACCAGTCACCATACCGGTTGCTGCGCCCCACAGGCGGCCCCAGTATTCATAAATCACCGCCGCAATCGCACCCATTTGAATTGCGATCACAAAAACATCACTTTTTTCTTTGGTCCAAAAGTTCATTAATTCTGAAGCCAGAATTAAATGCCCTGTACTTGAAATCGGTAAAAATTCGGTAATACCTTCAACAATACCCATGATTGCCGCTTTGAGCAGCAGTAAAAGATCCATATAAAACCCTAGTTATGGCTTGCCTTGTTCTGAAATTTTCTTCCAGGCGTTATCTCGTAAATATACGGGTAATGCAAGTTCAGCACTCACCCATGCTTTTCTTTGCGCCGCTTCGCGGGCAATAGTAGCAATATCTTGTGCTGTTGCACTTAAGTCTTTGTATTGTGTTTGTTCTGATTGAATGAGCTCACTACCAGAACCCACGACGGTAAATTTGATCTGCGGTGTGGCATCTGCGTAGCTTAATAGTTGTTCTTCATCTACAGCCTGCATAATGCCATTGGCATCGAGTTGATAGCTTGCGATATACACTTCTTGCATGCGAGCATCAAGGACTGCTGTTACTTCAGTCAAACCCTGTACACGATGCGCCGCTTGAGCCAAAGCTTGCAAAGTCGATACTGGAACAACAGGTACGTCATTGGCCCATGCCAAGGCTTGTGTTACCGCTGCATTAATACGAACACCACTAAATGAGCCAGGCCCACGACTAAATGCAATCGCAGTTAAACCTGCTAACTCAATAGCAGTTTGATTAAGCCCTTGCTCAATCATTGGGAGAATGGTTTGTGTCTGCGCTTTTGCCCGTAAATCGAGTTGAAAATAAAGCTCTTGAGTTTCATCTACAATCGAGACGGAACACTGCTCATTGGCAGTTTCCAATGCCAGTAATTTCATGCGCAACCTTAATTAAATTTAATCTTAAAAAACGTTGAATATGATACTCCACTCCATCGCAGTTCGCGAGATGTTCCACCTCAGACTCAGCGCTTTCTGTATCTAATCCATAAAAAAGCCTCGACAAACGTCGAGGCTTTTTTGCTTACCATGTATAGCGTTCTAAAGTTCAGCGACTTCGAGTTGAGTAAAATGTTTAAAATGAGCGGCATAGTGCAAGGCACTCATTTTTAGACGTGCTTCCGCTTGTTCATCTAAAGTCTTGACGACTTTACCCGGTGAACCCATCACAACAGAATTATCCGGAATCACCTTCCCTTCTGGAATTAAAGCATTCGCACCAATGATGCAATTTTTACCAATCACAGCATGATTTAGAACCACGGCATTGATTCCAATCAGACTATTATCTCCTACGGTACATCCATGTAGCATGGCTTGATGCCCAATCGTGACATAATCACCAATGATCATTTCAATGCCCGCATCGGTATGCAGCACCGCATTTTCTTGTACATTGGTAAAATCACCCAGTTTGATACGACTATTATCACCTCGAATGACGGCTCCGAACCAGACACTCACTTCTCGGCCTAATTCAACTTGCCCAATGACCGTTGCATTTTCTGCAACCCAACCATCCCAAGGTTGATGCGTGGCTTTCGGGCTATATCCTTGAAATTTGTACAACATGATCAAACATCCTATTTTGACTTTCTAAAAATGATTTATGGCTCACGGCCCAAATGAAATGAAGGAGAATTTAATAAAAAAGGCCATTCTTTTTGATAATTCAGACCATATTGAAATAAGGAAATCAGCATCCGTGCAGTCAAGCCCCATACGATTTCGTTTTCGATTCTTAAACTGGGAAAATAAAGCGATTGCTGGGCAAAACGAACTTCATATGGCGTTGGCGGTGTTTCTAAAAGCTGTCTTAATGATGCAAAAAAAATACGGTCAATTTCAGTTGGTTGAGGTATTAAATTTACGTCAGGCGGGATCAATCCCACGATCGGTTTAACCAACATCCCATTCCGTGCTTTTTGCATTGGTAAATCACCCAAAAGTTGCACATCAAATGGATTTAGAGCGGTTTCTTCTTGAGCTTCTCTTAAAGCCACCACGATATTACTGGTGTCTTGGGCATCACGTTTGCCACCGGGAAAGGACACCTCACCGGCATGATTATTCATATAGAGTGAGCGGCGGGTCAATAAAATGCGTGGATTATCTTCTTGGGTAATCGCAATCAATACAGCAGCATGCGCAGGTTGAATACGCTTAGAAAAACGTAAACGTTGCTGCAATCGCTGAGTCAATAAACCCTCATCCATCCACATTACATCCTTATAATTATCTTATTTTCATCATAGCTGAATTTCGGCCAAGCTGGTTAGAAATGATGCCAAAGTTTTATTTTTAAGTTATTCTGACGGTTCACACAATCCATGACGATGAATATGAACTTTTGCTCAAACTGCGGACAAAAAACAAAAGAAGCGATCCCGCTTGGAGATCATCAGATACGCCGTATTTGTACCGCATGTGGGTTTATTCATTATGTGAATCCTAAAGTCATTTGTGGTGCTTTAGCCGTTTGGGACAATCAAGTTTTACTTTGCCGTCGTGCGATTGAGCCACGTTATGGGCTGTGGACATTACCCGCTGGCTATATGGAACTCTATGAGACGATGGAGCAAGGAGCAGCGCGTGAAACTCGCGAAGAAGCCGAAGCAGAAGTCAATATTGAGCAACTGTATTGCATGTATAACATTCCCCGTATTGGGCAAATTTATGCCTTGTTCAAATCTGAACTAATCAATGGAGAGTTTGGTGCGGGTGATGAAACCATTGAATCACGATTATTTAGTGAAGAAGATATTCCTTGGGATGATTTAGCCTTTCCTAGTGTGGAAAGAACGCTGCGGCATTATTTTGCTGACCGCAAAACAGGTCAGTTTGAAATGCATCTCGAAACCCTCGGTACGCGACTCGATCACACAGGTTAATTTGCTGGCCGCATGATTAAAAAAGCCCATCTTTGATGGGCTTTTTTATTTTTCTAAGATTTAACTACTATTTAGCCTTGATGGTGTAACAAGGGGCCAATTCTAAAGAAATATCACCACCGCTTAACTTTGCCGTTTGAGCAGCAGCAGTATCATTTGGATTTTTTAAGCTATAAATATAACTAAAGCTGGCCAAACTATTCCCCCACTTCACCACTTTATTATCCGAATCTGTCAAAGCAACGCCAGAAGGACGTGTGCCTGCATTGGCATTAATCATATTGTGTAACTGCACTAAAGCACCGCCTACAACCATTGATGTATCCGCTGAAGTTTTCACACTTGAGTTCATTCCAATCAGCGCGCCATCAAGCGTATGGAAATATGGGTCAGCTAAAATCATACGAATCGAAATGGTATTTGGATTGATATTTCCTTCAGGCGTAAAGGTACGGGTTGTCGTTCCGATACGATATTGCTGTACACCTTTGTCATCTTTCATTAACAGTGGGTCAAGCACATCTTTTCCGCTACAGCCTTCCGTCGCGTGTGTAGACAAGTCGACAATTTGGCTATCTTGACGAGTAAATACATCGTCTGGCACGCCAGATTTTATATTTGTGCGAATATCACCATTACGGTCAATCACCACACCCAATTTCACTGTTTTAATCGAAGTATCGGTAAATTTAAAGGTTAAATCTGCATACAAGGGGAAGATATAATTTTGTCCAGCAGCAACATTTTCAACAGACTTAAAGACTTTTTTGTCTAAATACGACAGCGGATAAAGCTTGTATAAATCCATCGTGCCTTTAAATTGCACTTGGTTAATGTTTTGCTCCCAAAGACCTAATTTTTTCTTATCATCGGCCGTCAGAACATAATCATCTTTTTTAGCCATTAACGTTTTATATAAACTTCCACCTGTACCGACCACCATTTTGTCGGCAAGTAGCGTCCCTTGTTTAATAATCAAAGGGCCAGAGTTGGTTTCTTCTGCATCAAAACGGAAACCCAGAATGCCAGGTTTATCAATTTGCTTGGTAAGCGGATCAATCCAATTGTCCTGTGGCGTTGCTGTTAAACGTGTTGGTCGTACCTGTGTCAAGAGCAAGACATTCACACCACCAATGGTACTCAACTGTTGATCAACTTTGCCCTTCCACTGTAAACCACTACCAAAAGTCATGCCTTGGCGGTCCGTCATTAACATGAAATGACCAAATAAATTGACTTTTGAACTATCGGTCGGCAAACATTCATTTTTGTCACAGCCGACCAGTCCATTTGAACCACTGGCATTGGTAATTACGCCATCAGTTGAAAATAACGCAAACTCAGGCTGATATACCGCAGCCGTTGAGATATTCATGAGTTTTGAAACTAAGGTAAATGCATTTTCATTGCTGACTTCGGACAGGTCTAGCCAAGGTGTAAACAGGTCATTAAATTCCGTATCTGAACTGATACTGAAATCTGCTGTCGCGACATTTCGAGTGATTTGATCAATCAATACTTTATCTGCATTGTTGACATAAACCGCTTGGATATCTGTAGCTGTAACTGCGCTGTTATTTTTCAAAGCCAAGGCTTGAATAATTTTAGCCAAACGCATGGCCACTTTAACCGTTGCGTCTGTATTTGAAATCGTTGCAGCAGGTTTACCCGCGATGCCAGCTGCCAAATCCAATAAGGTCAAGCGTGGAGGTGTCGTACCACTGGCTACATTGGAAATTTGCTTCAAATCTACTTTACCCAAATCAATTCGACGTGATTTTTCACCTTGGACAAAGAAAGTTACCGTATCGCCAATTTTACAAGCACCTGTCGAAACACCTTCTTTTAGATCAAATAAAGTAATGTAGGTATTTTTAACGTCGCTCGAACAATTAAAATTCAGACCTTCAATTGGATAATCTAAAACGAACTCAACACAGCCTTCGGTATTACTTTTACAAGTACCATTGGTCGTACTGGTATCATAAATTTCAGGATTCACATTTGCACTTTCACCGCCACAGCCACTGAGCGCTGCAACCAATGCCGTTAAAGCAAACGGTAATAAAATTTTATTTTTCATCCTAATTCTCTTTCTTATGTCCTTAACGGATTGCTGTTAATTTAAGTTGGCCTTGATTGGTTAATACGCGGCCATCGACGTCAATTGCTGTTGCTAAAGGCGTTAAGAATAAATACTGGCTACCTTTAGGTACTTGAATCACGCCTTCAATTTTTTCATGGTAAAGATGATCCGCTTCACCTTGGTTATTTTTGAATCCACCTGCGCCTTCCATGACACATCCATTTTTGTCTAAAAATACCGCAAATGGCCAATAAAATGTAGGATTTTGTACTTTGGATGCAAATGAATGTATACGAATATTTTGTAATGGTGATTTTAGTTTTACGACTTCATAGTCAAATTCGTCCGACAATGGTGCTCGAGGCCATAAATTAATATCTTGAGCCAAGTCGAGCTCTTTGGCTTTCTTCATTTTTTTATTCGAAAAACATTGCTGACCTAAACCTTGAATGGTGTCAGCTTGTGACACCCGATAATATGATGTGGCTAAAGTGATTGGGCCTGTATCTTCGGGTTGATTACGTTTAAATAAATTATCAATGACGGAGCGACTGACACCTTTTTCACGTTCAATGGTTTGCATCCGCGTTTGCCCCATCTTGCTATCAATAACGCCTTCGGGCATGGTGTAAAAGCGCTTTTTGCCTTCTAAGTTAAACTCTTTATCTTCAAGATATTCATTATTGACATACTTTTCACCAGCCATGGTCGAAAAGCCTTGCTCTTGTTTTGCCTTGGCCGATTGTTTTGAAGGATTATTTTCTAAGTTTTCACCTGAAGATCGTACGGATTGATCAGTACTGACTACTTTCTCAGCAAGGATGTTTTTCTCAACGACAGGTTTATCTTTTTCAGCTAGAACTTTGGGCTGATACGCTTCACGAGGTTGGGTTAGCTCTGATTGCTGTAACTTTTCTGTCCATGCGGTTGAAGGTACCACTTTTGCTGAAATATCTGAAGCTTGTGCTGACTTTTCAGATTTGCGAACTTTATCCCCTGAGACGTCTTTAATTTTATCTACTGTGACAGCTTTAATTTCATCCCGTTTTTCCTGCTCACGTGCACTTAAACGCTGAGACTTTAGTGGTTCAACAGCCTGTGCTGTTGGACTCGTTTGACGTGTCATCGGTGTCTTGGTTTGAGACGGACTAATGCTTACGGATGGTTGAATAATTTGTTGTACAGGTTGAGAGTCTATCGTTTTAGCAGTTGGACTTTCTTTAGGTTTCTTTGCTGGTTTTTCTTGCACTTGTACCACCATTGGGCGCCCATCTGGCCCAATAATGGTATGAAACGCCCCAGCGTTGGTATACGACACTTGCACCACAGACAGTGCAAGTAACGTTTTTATGAATAAAATCCTTTTCATTCTGTCTGCTTATCCTACCAACGAGTTCTGTAATTTAATCCTAGGATGGTGATTTTCGTATCGGTTTTTACATTCAGTCCAGCATATGGGTTTAAAAGTAAGTTATTCACACCGGTTAAGTTTGCAAGACTACTAGTATTCGCTGGAATGTTATCTTTACTGCGTAAAAAGCCGATTGATAAATCTAAATCCGTATCTGCATCAAAACGATATCCAATCCCCATACCAAAGAGCTGCGCACCATTAATTGGGACCATGGTATTTCGCTTACCATCAGGAATAGACGTACTTCGTGGTTCATAGCCTGCACGTAATTTCAAACGATCTGTTGCAGAATATTCAATACCAATACCCCAGTTCCAAGGCGATGTAAATTTCAAAGGTAAAGCCAAAGAATTATCGGTCACATTTTCAGATAATAATTTTGCAATTTTCAGCGCTGAAATTTGACGGTCGAATTCAAAACGGAATTTGTCCCAAGCACGATAATCGGTCCAGCCCACATCAAAATTAATTTGTAAATCAGGCATAACCTTATATTTGATCCCGGCCTGTACGTGCTGTGGATATTCAAAATCCATCGAAACCAAACCCGACTCCGAGTTAGGCACGGCATTTGGAAAACCTAAAATGGCAGCTAAAATTTGACCTGTTGGTGATGACATTAATCCCTTAATCATCTCCTGAGGCGCTTTTGCATTATGAATGCGATATCGGCCTTTCATGCGCATTTTCGCAGCGCTTTGGTACACCATACCAAAACTAAAATCTTCGCGTGGCTCCCACAAAACCCCTAAGTTATAACTTGGACTCAGTGACTGCTCTAAAGCCAATTCCATCTGACCAAATTTGCCAAATGGGTTCATCCCTTCTTCGGTATTACACATCCCCAAAAGCAAGATGTCGGTAATAATGTCCGAATTTTCCTTGAATGGCGTACAGACGACTTCATCAATCATCCTTAACATACCGATCAACTCATTGGGAAATCGTAGATCAGATTTCAATCCAATGGCTTGATAGGACATCCCTACACCACCACCAATCGATAGCTCATCACTGACTTGATAACCTACAGTTGGCGATAGATAAGTAATACGCTCTAGAGCAACTTGTTGCCCCATAAAATTACCGGGGTTGCCATTTTCAGCACCAAAACCCGCAATCAAAGGCGCATAAACGGCTGATGCAAATGTTGCTTTAGAACCCGGTGGATTGTAGGCAATCCCCATCGTTGGCGCGGCAATGGGTTGTCCAGCACCAAAATCCACCATCTTTTTTAAGACAGGTACATATAGGGATGCATATTCAACATCACCAGAAACCTTATCTTTAAAGTCCGTACATATATCTGCCGTTACTTCAGGGCCATCATTACAGACCATTGGGTCATCAGAATAACCAAAGACGTTATAACCCGCAGGGACGGTAAATTCACGTTGAATATCAAAGTTTGCAATAATCCCCTGCATATCGGTTTGCAAACCTTCAATTTTAGTTAATGCTGCAGGGTTAAAATGCACGGCACTAATCCCCGGAGGATCAGCAGTTACTGCATTCCCTAATGCAAGTGACCGTACATCAACTGAAAGATTGGTACCCAATTGTGCAAAAGCAGCACTAGAACAGCCCGTTAAAACGATCGCACTAACAAGTGGGCTGAGTCGAATTTTACGCATACGACAGCCCTCTTAACGAAGTTTTTTTCCAAAACCTAGAATATCTAACGGGAAAGAAAGTCCTAATGACACATCTGGTGCATCTTCAGTTAAACCTAGCCCCACCGTACCATTCACAATCGTATCTGGAGATACACGTACACCTAAAGAAATTGCTAGAGTTGAACTGGTTTGGTCTGCAGGTGAATAGGATTCGCCACTGCTATACGTAAATTCTGCGCCAGTGTTGAAACTTTGTTGATATGACATGGTGAGGGAAACATCGTAGTTAAACGAGTATGCAAAACCGAATGCAAAACCACCACTAATTCCCGGTTCAAACTCTTCAATGACACGCGTACCACGACGTTGGTTTAAACCCGTTTCTTTGACACCATAGTTAGCTGAGACAGATGCAAACAACACAACGGGGTCAATATATTTACGCGTACTCGCACCGATACCTGCCGAATAGTAACCTTTACCTGTTGCTAGATCATTTACCGCGTTGACTTCATATGGACTATCACCTGTTTTCGTAGATAAATTACCAAATAAAATCAGTGGCAAACGACCTTGCTTCAATGGGAAGGGTTCCCAACGTGCGCCTAAAGAAATATCCCCTAAACCAGCAGTTGAAGTATCTTTTAATAAATCAGTTTTCGCCACTAACGGCACAGATGCAGAGAATGTCAAATTGTCCATTACACCGTATTGCACGGTAAATGTATTGTTCATTGAGTGTGTTGCATTCTCTTGTACACGGAGTTGATAAAGTTGGCCTTGTGCCATTTCCATATCAAGTTGAGTATCACGGTAATAGGTATAATCGATATCGTAAAAAGATGATATTTCACCTTTTTTAATCAATGAATACTGACGTTCATTCGAGCTAAATACTTCCTGTAAGTTAGCTTCTTGACTCGCATCACCCTCTTGCTGTTGAAGTGCTGTCGATGCCTTTTCAGTGGCAGTAGCACTTTCTACTTGTGGTGCCTCAGCTTGTACTGGCTCTTCAACAGATTCATACTGTCCAATTTCTGGCTCGGCAGCAGCTTCTTGTGCAGTATCAGCTTGAGTTACAGCAGCAGGAGATACAGACTCTTCTACGACTGTCTCTTGTTCAACCGGATCATATTCTCCAAGGCTTGGCTCTTCAGCTGCATAGGCAACCCCCATCACCACCTGAATACTCATGGCTAGTAGTGTTTTGTTCATCCATTTACGATTCATGTTCCTTCCCACCGTTTTTATTTTTTTAATCCTGACACTTTGTTATACGCATTCATCTAATTATTTACTCTTGTAGTAAAGCCTTAGAAAGTTGTAATTCGATTTACCATAAGACTCCGACTCTTCATTCATGTTTTTATCAAGTCGTATCGTAGATGCCTTGTCTGCAATTTTTTCCATGTAAAACTGCGGATATTGAATATCAACCAATGCATAACGGTTCACGGTTGCATCTTCAACATGTCGCAAGTCTGAATCTTGCAAAGCTAATAAATTTTTACGTTGCTCAGGCGCAACGTTGATTAAGAATAATGTGTTGTTTTCCCATATTTCTTGGAATCTAACTTCATCGAAACTGATATTGCCCAGAGCTGGATCTGCAACATAAACACGCCCATCTTTATAGGCTTTAAAAACCACAAAATGTTTAAAACCAGCATATGAAATGGGAACAATCGCAGGCTGACCTTGCTTAACTAGATCTGAAAACTCACCTTTGTAGCCCCCACTGTCTAGCCCGACAGCAGCGACAAAACGTTTCATGTCTAATAAGGAGAAACTTCGACGTTCGATAATTTTTTCAGTTTCACCAAATTTCAGCAAACCATTCATGGTCTGTTGCTCAGTTAGCTGTGTCCCTACATAACCATTTAATAAAGTGGTTAAGGCCGCCGAACCACAACTGTAGTCATAGGCTTGCCGAACGATGCCTCGAAATTGATCTTCTATGGCAGGTTTAATTTTTACAGATTCACGGTGCATCCGAGTAAAGGAATCATTTCGTGAATCCAATGTTTCAGTATAGTGAACTGTTCCGACTGGCTTTTCTTTTAAATCGAAGGACTCTTTGGCAAAGTAATACATCAATGCCGAGCCTACAGCTATCTCTAACATATCTTCTAACTTTTAGTTATCGGCAATGATGTGCCTTTTTTCATTATTTTTTAGAGCTAATGCTCTACATCCATGTATTATGCAAGATACCTTTTTTTTTATAAAAAAACAGCATTTTTTTATGCTTTATTGGGTCATTCCGCACTTTTTTGTAAAAAAAAGCGCGTGATCAACACGCGCCTTATTTTTATTCTAGATTATTTACTAGAAATTGTAATTACAGAACCTTGGTTATATACACCCATAGCTGGGCTGTAGAACGTTTGTAAGCCTTGAACTTCGATATCACCGATTGAACCAGCGTCTTTACTACCTAGATGAACACCTTTCACATAGTTATCAATTGGCCCAGAGTTGCTTACCATTTGAATATAACCATTGTTTGTGCCTTCTTTACCATAAACACGAACATCTTGGTTAATGGTTAAATCAGATTTACCCGCATCAGCAACTTTGATGCTTTCAATGAAGATTTCACCTGCTTCACGTGTAGCCGTTTTAGTTGATGCATCAAGGATTCCTAGATCTTTAATTTCTAAGCCACCTGTCATAGTTGTACTCAGTTTAATCATTGCACCTTGTGGAGCAGCACCCAACTGAACATTTGCAGTCATTGGACCCGTTTTTAGAGAAAGGCCAGATAAAATTGCATTGTAGTTGTTATCGTCACCACCACGGCGAATGCCTGTAGTACCCGCTGTACCAGATGCTGTTACGCCAATTTCACCGATTTTGATATCTAAACCAGAAACATCAGCTGCGATGTTAATGAATGCACCATTTGCACCAGTACCAGCATCAGTATCAATACGTAAATCAGCTAAATTACGAGAAGCTAGAAGATAAGCCCCACCGTTATCATAGTTTGCACCAATAACGATACCTTTATTTTCTAAAGGATCACCAGCTTTCTTGTTACCTTGAATAACGATCGCACCAGCAGTACTTGTACCGCCCTTAGCTGTATCCGTTAAACCGTCGTTATCGTGAATGAAAAGTTTTTCAATTTCAATTTTAGAGATACCAATCCCGATGTTAATACCATCTTGACCAGTGGTTGAACTAAGTGCAGCATCGTCCATTGCTTGCATAGCCATAGCATTCGCACTAAATGCGATTGAAGAAACTAGAGCTAATTTAGTGAAATTTTTCATACGGTACTCTCCCAAGAGTATTTATTTTTTTTGATTTTCAACCACTCGATTTATTCAGCTGTAATATTATTTTGTGACAACTGTTAAATCTTTCCTTGAGTTGTTTGCTCGCTCGATTAAATTATATCCAAGCTGAAATTTGTTCAACTGTTGTTGGTCGCAATCTAATTCTTACCGATAAACGGTATTTGCAAACCAAATGAATTAGGAATGGTATAAAATCCATTTTAGTCTTTAAAGTTAATTTTTCTGTTGATGCAAAAACCAATTTCTTTTAAAAAATTTATTCTCAAACAAAATGTTAGTGCTCAAAATATTTTGCAAGCGCTTGCACCCTTGTCACATGTGATTTTTTTAGAAGATCAAAACCAACCTGTTATTTGCTTTTTGGCAAATCAATATCAGCAATTTAAGAATGATGAACTTAAAGCTTATGTCCGTACCAATTTAGATCAATATGAGGAATCTGATACTCAGCCCTTGCAAAATATTGCCTTCCAAGATTTATGTTCAAACTTAGGCAGCGGTTTTTCTGGGGGCTGGGCTGGTTTTATTAGCTATGATTATGCAGCGCAGCAACAGATTTCCTTGCACGCCAAAGCCCAACCTCGCTTGTTTTTAGGACAATTTTCCAGTTTTTTAAAATTAGAGGATGATGGTTGGTATTTTTATAGTTCAGATCATTCTGCAGCTAAGATTTACGACTACATTGATCAGTTCATTCAAACAGAGATCGCTCAAGATCGATTTAAATTAAGACAAAAATGTACTGCAAGATGGTCCAAGTCAGACTACACGAAAGCCTTTGATCAAGTGCAGGAATATATTAAGGCAGGCGATTGCTATCAAATTAATTTAACCCAAGAGTTCACAGCTCAAGCAAACGGTTCACTCTTAGATACTGCTCAAGAATTTTGGTCACTGACTGATGCACCATATTCAGGCTACTTACGTATTGATGATTTTGAAATTTTAAGTTGTTCGCCTGAACTTTTTATAGATTTTAAGCCTGAACGCAAGATTATTACTAAACCAATCAAAGGCACGATGCCTCGCTATGAAGATCCAGTTTTAGATGCGCACTCAAAACAACGATTAAAATCATCTGAAAAAGATATGGCTGAGAATGTCATGATTGTCGATTTACTGCGTAATGATTTGAGTGTTTATGCTGAAACAGGCTCTGTAAAAACACCAAAACTTTTTGATATTGAAAGCTTTAATCAGGTGCATCACATGGTCAGTGAAGTTGAGGCCGTGCTGAAAACCGATGTAAACCCTTTTGAGGTTCTGATGTCAGCACTGCCGGGCGGTTCGATTACCGGCGCGCCTAAAATTCGCGCGATGCAAATCATTAATGAACTTGAAGGTGCTCCTCGCGGCGCCTATTGCGGCTCGATGGGTTATTTTAATCACGATGGCACGGGCTCTTGGAATATTTTAATCCGCTCTATTCAAAAATACCAAGATCAGGTTTCGCTGTGGGCAGGTGGGGGAATCACCATCGCGTCAGATTGCGTTGCTGAATATCAAGAATGTTTTGATAAAGTCGAAGCGATGTTGGATTTGTTAAATACATGGTATAACCCCGATTAAACAAAAAAGCGATTCAATTGAATCGCTTTTTTATAACCCTCCCCTTGCGAAGCAGTGCTTCTCACCTTTTCGAAAGGAAGATTAGGGTAGATTTAAATTTATAGTAGCTTGCAGCAATCAAGCCAAAATATCGTTTTTAAGCGTATCCACAAGGCGCTGATTTTGTTCATCTGTACCAATGGTGATACGTAGGAATTGATTAATCCGCGGCTTATTGAAGTAACGCACAATAATCCCGCGTTCGCGTAATTCAGCAGCCAACTCACCTGCATCTTTATTTGGCAATGAGGCAAAAATAAAGTTTGCCGCAGACGGCAATACCTTAAAGCCCAGCTCAGACAGCTGACCTACAAGTTTTTCACGGCTCGCAATCACCTTGGCATTTTGCGCTTCAAAATACGCTTGATCCTCAAATGACGCCACGGCTGCTGCAATCGCAAAACGGTCCATCGGATAAGAGTTAAAGCTGTTTTTTACCGCCTGAAGCGCTGCGATTAAATGCGGCTGCGCAATCGCAAAACCGACACGCAAACCGGCCAATGAACGCGACTTAGACGTGGTTTGACAAACCACAAGGTTTTCATATTTGGCAACCAAAGCCACAGCAGATTCCGCACCGAAATCGACATACGCTTCATCAATCACAACCACTGAATTCGGGTTGGCTTGCAACACCTCTTCTATGGCTGATAGCCCTAAAGCAATGCTGGTTGGCGCATTCGGGTTGGTAATGATGATGCCGCCATTCGGCTGTTTATAGTCATCCACCACAATTTCAAAGTCATCGTTCAGCGGCAAAATTTTAGTATTGGCAGCTATACCAAAAAATTGGCTATATACCGGATAAAAACTGTAGGTAATATCTGGATACAGAACCGGCAGTTCTTGCACAAAAAAGGCTTTAAAAATGTGCGCCAACACCTCGTCCGATCCATTGCCGACAAAGACCTGCTCAACAGGTACATGCTGCTGTTTTGCAATCGCTTGCTTTAACTCAGACGCATCTGGATCTGGATATAAACGTAAAACATCAGCAGAATTTGCCAATACTTTTTGTACTGCATCCACCACTTTTGGCGATGGCGGATATGGGTTTTCATTGGTATTGAGTTTTAAAATATTTTGGATTTTAGGCTGTTCACCCGGTGTGTACGGTTCTAATTCACGTACATCAGGGCTCCAAAAACGCATTTGTTCAGAGGTAATATTTGGCATTTTATTTTGCTCTTTTTCATCCTCTCCTAACCTCTCTTGCACTTCGCTTTAAAGGAATCCTTAAAGCTCGTTCAGGGAGAGGAATATTCATTTTATGAGATTTCCCCTCTCCTTTCAGGAGAGGGTTAGGGAGAGGTTTATAGTTTTGGAAAACTAAGTTTTAACCTAGTCTATATTTTATTACTGATAACGATAGCGTGCTGATCGCGCATGCGCATCTAAATTTTCCTGCTGTGCTAACGTATCAGCCGTTTTCGCTAAAGTTTTCACGCCATCTTCAGAACACATGATTAAACTTGAGCGCTTTTGGAAATCATAAACACCGAGCGGTGATGAAAAACGCGCTGTGCCCGATGTAGGCAACACGTGGTTTGGACCTGCACAGTAATCACCAATCGCTTCTGGTGTATAACGTCCCATGAAGATTGCGCCGGCATGGCGGATATCTTCAGCCATTTCCTGCGCTTGATCCAAGCACAGCATCAAATGCTCAGGTGCAACTTGGTTAATCAATTCGGCGCCTTCAACACGGTCTTTGACTAAAACCAATGCGCCGCGGTTTTCGATTGAAGTGCGCGCGATATCTGCTTTAGGCAAAGCTTCTAAATGCTTTTCAATCCATTGTTCTACTTGATCTAAAAGATCTGCATCTGGCGTAATGAACACCGCTTGAGCCACAGTGTCATGTTCCGCTTGTGACAATAAATCCATTGCCAGCCATTCAGCATTGTTTTGACCTTCTGCATAGACCAAAATTTCGGATGGCCCTGCAATCATATCAATGCCGACTTGACCAAATACCGCACGTTTTGCTGCAGCAACGAAACGGTTTCCCGGGCCAGTGATTTTATCTACAGATGGGATGGTTTCTGTACCGTAAGCCAATGCTGCAACCGCTTGCGCGCCGCCAATGGTAAATACACGGTGTACGCCGGCCAAATAAGCTGCTGCCAAAACCAATGGATTTAAATCGCCATTCGGCGCAGGCACCACCATAATAATTTCAGGCACGCCAGCAACATGCGCAGGTACAGCATTCATCAATACAGAAGACGGATAAGAAGCTAAACCGCCTGGCACATAGATACCTACACGGTCCAGCGGTGTGACTTTTTGACCAAGGGTATTTCCTAAAGCATCAACATAAGTCCAGCCGTCTTGCTTTTGTGCTTGGTGAAATTCACGAACACGGTTCGCAGCAAGTTCTAAGGCTTCACGCACTTCTGAACTTAAACCATCAAATGCTGCTTTCAGCTGTTCTTGTGTCAGCTCTAATTCTGAGAATTGATGCGCTGGATGTCGATCGAACTGCTGTGTCAATTTAAGAACATGAGCATCACCATGCTGACGAACATCAGCAATGATTTGGTCAACGGTTTTTAAAAGTTCTGGATCATTCACAGTTTCAAAAGCCAACAAGTCAGCAAAAGCTTGCTTGAAGTTTTGATCTTGAGTCGATAAACGTCGCATCAATTTACCCACAAGGTAATCTATTGGAAAAGATTAGTTTACCTGTTTTACAGCAGCTTGTGGACATCTATCGCATGTGTTCATGTGGAGTTTTATTGAAAATAACTTTCGTTAAAATTGGTGAAAATACAGTTTTATCATTATTTTTCAGTTTTCATAAAAAAACCGCCCAAATTTGAGCGGTTTGATCAGCATAGTTAGCAACTCAACAAATTATGCTTTCTTTACTTGCTCGCGTTCTTCCACGGCTTTTTCTAGCTGAGCAAGAATCGGATTCAACAAAGTTTGTTTACGTTTAAAGCTTGCTTTGTTCACGATTAACCGAGAAGACACTTTACAAATTTCTTCCAAAGGCTCTAAACCATTGGCACGTAAAGTGTTTCCTGTATCCACAACATCGACGATGTAATCACCTAAACCAACCAATGGTGCAAGTTCCATAGAACCATAAAGTTTGATCACATCAACTTGTTCGCCCAAGCTTGCATAATATTGACGGGTCAAATTGACATACTTGGTTGCAATCTTTAAACGACCGTTCGGACGAACCATGCCGACTTTACCAGCAGTCATTAATTTACAATTGGCAATTTTTAAGTCTAATGGTTCATACACATTTTGTGCACCATGTTCCATCAGTACATCTTTACCTGCCACCCCAATATCTGCAGCACCATTTTCAACATAAGTTGGTACATCAGAAGCACGTAAAATTAAAATACGTACGTGCTTATGGGTCGTTGGAAAAATTAACTTACGAGATTTATCCGGATCTTCCAATAAGTTAATGCCAGCTGTTTCTAACAATGGCAAAGTTTCTTTTAAGATACGTCCCTTACTTAATGCTAAAGTTAAACCATGATCAAAATTGCCCATTACGTCAAAATTGGGATCATCGTTTCTCATATCGCTCATTAACTTACTCGCTTAATTTGGGCACCTAAACCTTGTAACTTCGCTTCAACATCTTCATAACCACGGTCAATATGATAGATACGGTCAATCAACGTTTCCCCATCAGCGGCAAGTGCTGCTAAAACCAATGAGAAAGAAGCTCGTAAATCAGTTGCCATCACTGGTGCAGCAGATAATTTCTCTACACCTGTAACAACAGCATCATTACCTTCAACCTGAATATTGGCACCCATACGTGCCAATTCAGGTACATGCATGAAACGGTTTTCAAAAATCGTTTCTGAAATTGTAGCAAAACCACGACCAATTGCATTCACCGCCATCAGCTGTGCTTGCATATCGGTAGGAAATTCTGGATGTGGTAAAGTCTGGAAACTTACTGCTTTCGGGCGCTTACCCATCATATCCAGTTCAATCCAATCTTCGCCGCGCGTAACTTCCGCGCCCATTTCTTCAAATTTATCCAGTACAGACTCCAACAAGTTTGGATCTGTATGCGTGGTTTTGATTTTACCGCCAGTTATTGCCGCAGCAGCAAGATAAGAACCTGTCTCGATACGATCTGCAACAACGGCATATTCACAGCCATGTAAGCTTTCAACACCTGTAACAACCAAAGTATCTGTGTCTAAACCTTCGATTTTTGCACCCATCTTGATCAACATATTAGCAAGATCAGTAATCTCGGGTTCACGAGCCGCGTTACGAATCGTGGTGACACCGTCTGCAAGAACCGCAGCAGTTAGAATATTTTCAGTACCACCAACTGTGACCATATCAAAGACAACTTCGCCACCTTTTAGACGACCATCCACTTTGGCATGCACATAGCCAGCTTCAACTTCAATTTCAGCACCAAGTGCTTCTAAAGCTTTTAAATGTTGATCTACAGGGCGTGAACCAATTGCACATCCACCCGGTAAAGACACTTTTGCACTACCATAGCGCGCCAATAACGGCCCAAGCACCAAAATAGATGCACGCATGGTTTTCACGAGTTCATATGGTGCAAATTGGTTATCTAAGCTAGAAGTATCTGCCTTAACCGTATCACCTTCATAACTGATTTGAACACCTAAACCTGCGATCAATTTCACTAAGGTGTTCACATCTTTTAGATTTGGAACATTGGTTAATGTAATAGGTGTATCCGCAAGGATAGTTGCAGCGAGTAATGGCAATGCAGCATTTTTCGCACCAGAAATACGAACTTCACCTTCGAGCTTAGTACCGCCCTGAATCAGAAATTTATCCATTAATTATTAAGCTCCGAATAAGCTTGCTTTGCGCCATTCTTCTTTGGTCATTGCACGAATTGTTACTGCATGTACTTCACCGCTGGCAATGTAGGAGTTCAAAGGTGCATAAACAGATTGTTGACGAGCAACAGGACGTTTCCCTTCAAATTGATCATCGACGATGCGTAGATCAAATTTGCCGCCTTGCCCACTAACTGCAACCTCAGCTTCTGGAAAAGCAGCTTTTAAAATTTCAGTGAGCTGTTCACTATTCATCACAAGACCCCATATAGGACTAACGGTGTAAAACCCGTCATTTTACTATAAATCTAAAAAATAATTCATTAGTCACATACATTATATATATAAAAAAAGAGGTTATAAAAAACCTCTTTTTGTACAATGTACAATCTAAACCGTTAAAGGCATATAAATGAGCTGCATTTTTCGATGTTTATGCAATTGTTTTTTTAATTTTTCAGACAATTTTTTGATCGAGGTATACATATCATCAGCGCAAGCTTGCGCAAAAAGTTCGGTCCCGGGTAATCGTATAATCGCTTCTGCAATATGATTATCACTGCCTTTTTTTGAACGTTTATCAACTTGATGATCTTTAGTCAACTTAACTTGCATACTATTGACCTGATCTAAATGTTTGGTCATTTCCGCAAATTTAAGACGAATATTTTCTTCTATTGCTGGCGTAATTGTTAAATGATGGCCACGAATTGTAATCTGCATAATTCTATCCCTCACCTTCTTTCAGGACTGGAAAAGTTCAAGCCGAATCATCCAACTCAATATGCGAAGCATACATTTACACAATCAGATCATTTCGGCTATTCCTTATATAAAAAAGAGATTCATTATTTCGTCATAATGAACCTCTAGAATAGTCAGATTTTCAAATTTAGATCAACACTTTTCGCTCTGAAGATGATGGAATATGTAACGATTCACGATACTTCGCAACCGTACGGCGAGCAACATCAATACCTTCCGCATTAAGCAACACTGCAATTGCATTATCAGACAAAGGCTTACGTGTATTTTCTTCTGCAATCAGCTTTTTAATTTTTGCACGAATTGCAGTCGAAGACGCTTCCCCACCCGATGACGTTCCAACATGACTTGAGAAGAAATATTTCAACTCAAATAATCCACGTGGTGTGAGCATATATTTATTTGTGGTTACACGGGAAACTGTGGATTCATGGAGTTCGACTTCTTCGGCAATGTCTCGTAGTACCAAAGGCTTCATTGCCTCAGGACCTTGTTCAAAGAACGCTCGTTGATGCTCAACAATACATGTCGCTACTTTTAATAATGTTTTATGTCGTTCATCAATACTTTTAATGAAATTCTTTGCTTCAAGCATTTGATTTCGTAAATATTGATTATCGTCACTTTGATCTGCACGCTTGATCATATTGGCATAAAAAGAATTTACCCGTAGTTTTGGCATTACATCAGGATTTAATTGAACCAACCAATGTTCATTCTTTTTTAAGACCACAACATCTGGTATTTGATAGTCTGAATCTTTATCTTCAAACTCTTGCCCTGGATGCGCTTTTAATGTTTTTAACAAAGAAATGGCTAGTTTGAGCTGTTCTGTATTTAATCCCGTTTGCTTAATCAACTTGGGTAATTCATTGGTAATCAGCAACTCATAATTTTTCAATAATAAAATAGCTTCATATCGATATTCAACATGTTCAGGAAGATTTTCAACTTGCACCATTAAACATTCGGCAAGATTGCGTGAGCCTACCCCTACAGGATCTAGACGCTGAATATGCTTTAAAACTACTAAAACTTCGTCATCTTCGACTTCTTCTTCATAATCCATAGAGTCTAAAAGATGCTGAACCGATTGGGTAATTTCATTTAAGTCACAATCTAAAAAACCTTTGTTATCTAAAGCATCGATAATACAGTGTGCAATTAGTTTATCGATCATAGAAAAGTGTAAAAGATTAACTTGCTCAAGCATATGCGCTTGTAAACTTTGATGCCCCTGCCGATTATCTTCGCGCTCTTCAAATTCAGCAGCACCTAAACTTGTGGGTTGATGGGTATATACATCATCCCATTCTGTATCCACTGGTAACTCATCAGGTAAATGATCGGCATTTAATTCATTGGTTAAGTCTTTATTTTCCCTTTCTTGTTCTTGTAAGCTATTCAAACTTTCAACGGTATTTTGTTCTTCAACTTTCTCTAATAGAGGATTACTGTCGAGTTGGATTTGAATTTCTTGTTCCAATTCCAAACTTGAAAGCTGTAATAAACGAATGGCTTGTTGTAATTGAGGTGTTAATGATAAGGAATTGGCAACCTTTAACCCCATCGCTAATTTCATTAATAACTCCCCCTATAATTAACCGCACTTTGTAAGCAATTTTTATGCCGTTTTATTTTTTATAGCATAATTTCGAAGAGAACGCCCGATTTTTTGTCTTTTTTAAACTCATTATTCAGCTAATTCATTCTTCTATTAGGAACAATTCGCCTTATAAATTAACTATATAATTAGATTTCTTATTCATTTTACTCCGGCTGTCACTGTATTTTTTGTTTTTCATTGTTCTTATTATTTTTCCCGGTATAAAAAAACACCCCCTGCACTAGTCAGGGGGTGTTTTCGAATAATGAGCTGGCGATGACTTACTCTCACATGGGTAACCCCACACTACCATCAGCGCTAAGAGGTTTCACTTCTGAGTTCGGGAAG
>NZ_VPCE01000018.1:0-58229 GCF_013418335.1 Acinetobacter sp. YH12145
GAGATCCATGCACGTGTAGCAGTTCTTAACAGATTTACGGAATTAGGTCGACCACTTACCCAAGTTACGCCTTAAATTTGGCTCAATTAGGGGCGCTTTGCATTTCAAATCTTTGTGCAACAAAGCCATGCTGAACATATATTTATGAATCCTTGGCCAAAATTTTCACGTCTATGACCAGTTACTAGTATCAATTTTTTATTATTATCCAAAAATTCAAATTGATCCTTATATTCCGCAACTAATTTTTCATCATTCATAATTTTATCATTAACTTGTAATAATGCATCAATAACTGTATTACCCGTAACGGTAATATGTAATGGGTCTATATTCTCTTTTATAAGATTATTATAAGATGATTGAGTAGGTGCAAAATGATAGTTAGCCAAAACACCTGTTAGTTTACGGTTCGCCTCTTCGGGCCAAGGTGAATATAAATCACCAGTCCTTAATCCTGCTTCAACATGACCAACTTTAATCTTATTGTAATAAGCAGCTAAAGAAGCAGCAAAGGTAGTGGCAGTATCGCCATGGACTAAAATTAGATCAGGCATCCATTTTATAAACACTTGCTCTAAACCCTTTAAAACCCCTGAAGTTACATCAGATAAGGTTTGTTGTGACTTCATCAAATTAAGGTCAAAATCTGGTTTTAAGGCAAATAAATTTAATACTTGATCTAACATCTGACGATGTTGCCCAGTTACACATACCTTCGTATCAAAGTTTACGTTTTGTTGTAACTGCAATACTAGAGGAGCCATTTTAATGGCTTCAGGTCTCGTTCCAAATACACATAAAATTTTCATAATAGGACAACAAGTTATGACAAAATAAAGTTAAGTTCTTTCAAAGCTAATTTCTCTGGATTAAATCTTTCAATTTGTTCAAAATTTTCCAAAGGCATTAAATTAAAATCATTAATTTCCTTATTTGAGAAAAAATCATTTGGGATAAAGTAAACATTAGAGAAACCATCTAACATTTCATGACATACTTTTAAATCTGAAACTATAGTTGGAATACCATAACTAGCCATTTCACACATCATTACACCTTGCGCATCGAGTCGTGTTGGCATTACAGCTCCTCTATAATTATCCAACAAATTAGGAATCTCACTTTGTGGTACAAACTTATCAATATGGCGTACATTCTTAGGAAGGTTATTATGTAAAAAATAATCTCCTTTACCATAAATATCAAAAGTAAAATTTGGATTTACTTTTGCCAAGGCAACTACCAAATCAACAGCATATTTTGAACCATTTAATGGTCTAATTGTAATAAAATCTGAGAATTCATTAGTTTTTTTATAGCTATAGTGTCGATTATAAAAAGAATAGTTTATAGGATTATAAACCACTGCTTCTTTTGAAAAATAGTTGATATTTAAGCACTTATGTGCCTGCTCTTTCATCCATTCGCTCACATAGATAAGAGAAACTTTGTTTACTTTTAAAAAGTATTTAATTGCTTTTAATTTAATATGATCATATAACCACCTTAATATTGGAGATTCATTATTTTTCTCCCATAAATAAGGTTCAGGATAATATTTATTTAAAAATAAAACTTCATGACCATGAAAGACAAATACAATTTTTTTAATTTTTGAATAGTTCCTTAATATTAAGAACAAATGATTTCTCAAGTTCGGTGCATGGGAAACTACTGCATCAAATTGATCAAAATCCACACTAACTTTAGGAGATATTACACTAACACCTTCATACTCATAGCTATTCTTTGTACTAAAGTTTAATACTGTTACTTTAATATTATTTTTTATATACTCTAAATTCCGACTATGAATAAATGCTAAGCTATAAACATTATTTGGACTCGGATAAGATTGAGCCAAAACTAGTATACTTTTCACAAAAAACTCCTTAAACAATTGAGCTAACCACTTGAAAATCTGCTAAAACTTTTTTCACTCGAGCAACCCAAGTCTCATTTTTACTAATTTTCTGCACATTTATCATCTTCTCTTGAATTTCAGAATATGTTACTCCTTTTAAAAAAAGTGTAAGTGCTTCAAGGTTATAATCAATAGCCCATCCAATATTGTTGTTATATACAATATCACCAACTAAAGTATTGCTACAACAAAGGATAGGTTTATTTCTACCTATATATTCATATAGTTTAAATGGAACAGCAAACTCCCAATAGTCTTTAGGCTCAACAAATAAGACACATATGTCTGCTTGCTCATACAATATATCGAGACCTTTTGAGTTTTCATGAACAATTTGGATATTTTTAGAGAACTCACCATATTCTTCTTTTACTTTGAGCCAATCATTTTCCCTTGTACAGACTGTGAGATGAATATTATCTATAAGGTTTAACACTTGAAATAAATGATGCAGTTTATATCCTTCACCAATACCGCCTACATATAAAAGCTTTAAGGGTGCAGATAAAAAGGTATTACATGAGTATGAATAAAAGTCATGAGCAGGAGGAAGAACATTAATCTTATCTTGATCAATAAAATTTATATACTTGGCCATCTGCCAAGATGGGAGATAAAAAATATCTATATATTCATTATATTTTTTTAAATCAAAATAATAAAAAAATAATGCAAGTTGCTTTTTATACCATGGAAGCCCTTTACCATAATGATCAAATTTCCAATGTATATCACGATAAAACAAACCTATTTTAATATTATTATTTTTTAAAAATTTAAAAAAATTAAAATCCAAAAAGGGGTTTAATGGTAAATGATGAGGATCTGTTAAGGCAGTAGGCATAGTGGAACTCTCAGAGTATACAAAACTATACTGATGTCCATTTTTTATTTTTCTTTTAATTTCATTTATTGCCAAGCGGCGTTCTCTTGAGTATCCAGTAACTAAGTCTACATTACATCCCAAATCACGAAAAGCTTGTAAAATTTTAATAGGCCGAATACCACTTGCAGATTTAGCATTTAAATCAAGCGGGAATGGGCAATGGAAAATAATATTTAAATTATTCATAGTTATCTATTAACTCTTAATTTTACAAAAAGAACTATACCGAATATAAGTACTATTGAAATAAATAATACTGGATTATAAAAAAAATCATTAAACCCCCCAGTAATAGGCAACTTACATGTTAGGTATGCGTACACACCCAAAACAACTGGGGTTTTTCTTGAATATATAATACTTGAATATAAAACTTGGATTAAAAAACCCACCCAAATTACAGATAAGATGACACCAATTAAACCAAAATTAGCCCAGGCTTCTGCTACAAAAAGCGTATTTACAACACCTGCAGTTCCATCAGATATACCTTGAGAATTCACACTAAGCATAATTTCTCTAGCCATACGTTCTCTTGACTCACCGAACAAATCTGTAAGTGAAGAAAAGCCTATATGATCATATACAATAGGATATAAATCAAAAGCTAAATATGTTCCAAATGCTTGGGAAATCGTTAGCCGACCAACAAGACCAGAGTTATAAGAATTAAATAACGAAATAACTGTATCTTGATAACCAGTCAAAATATAGAATATGACAAGTAATCCTAAAATAGCTATAAAATATTTTAGAAGCTTAATATAGTTTATATTATCTCCCAGTGAAATTTTTATAAAGAAGAATCCTAAAAGGTAAAATGCTAATGGGGATTTAGCATAATCAAAGGACACTATTGCTATACTAGATAAAAATAAAATCACAAAAAAAACAAGATCAATTTTTTCTTTGTATAAGCGATAATAACAATAAAATATATATGACAATATAGGAGTTAGTGCTAGGCCAAAAATATTTTTTAAATATACAATTCCACCAAACTCTCGTGTTACACTTTGTCTTAGACCACTAATATTCCCCCCAGATATATACCCTTGGAATGGATACATTCCCACACTAAAAAAGGAATAAAAAACAGATAAAACACAAACAATACTAAATAAATAAAATACTCTTCTTAAAGCAAGATCGTTTGTTGTTATACACGAAGATAACTTTTTGCTAATAAATGAATTCCACGCTCCCTTATTACTGACTCTTTTCTTAAAGAAAATTAAAGTAACCCACATAGATAATGGCAATGCAACCATACAATATTGAACAGCAAGCCACCCTTTAACTCTAGACTCTTCAAAATATATTTTTTGTACACCGTAGTGACCATCAATATTATAAACCACTAGTATAGAGGCAATAAAAGACTGAATAACAAGGGAATACCAAAAAACCCATGAGATCATATTCATTTTCTTAGGACTTAGTGATCCTGATGCTTTATAAAAAAAGTAAGCAGAAAAAAACAGGCATATTAAAGAAAAAATTAAATACATTATTTCTATTTCACCTTTTTATATTTCAAACAAGCCAAGATAACTACCATATAGACAGTATAAAATATAAATCCAGATAAAATATAATACTCAGAAATATATTTACTAAAATATAAAGCCAATATCAGCAAAATTATCACACGAATAAAAAAACCAAATATTTGCAAAATCAAAGCTATCTTTTGCTCTTCAATTATATGCAAAGACATGGAGACTGGTGACGATAACATCTGCATAAAATACCAAGGAATCATAGCAGATATATAATATCCAATATCTGCCCATTGTGTACCAAATATATAACCAAAAATATAAGGGCTAATTAATAATAATATTAAAAAAGGAAATATTACTAGTTTTAATATTTTTCTTAAAATACTTTTGGTATATTCAAATAATTCACCTTTCTGGTGATATGCAGGTGCATGTGACAAATACACCTGTGACATTGCAGAGCCTATAAGCCCCATAGGAATTCCTAAAACTTTCATAGCGAGCATGAGATAGCCAACTTCTGGTCCAATCAAAAAGCTTGCAATAATAATCAAAGGGAGTTGAATCGCACTCGTGTTAGCTAAAGCTTCAAATGTCGAATATTTAGGAAAATTGCTATATTTTGCAAATGTAGTTTTTAAGGGACTACTCTTAACAACAGCTAAATCCTTTTTGGCACTCACAGCTAACTTAAATAGCCCACCAGAGAAATTTAAAAGCTGCCCAATAATCAATCCACCAAACCCAACAGATAACATCCCACCTGCCAGACTTGCAGTATTTCCTGATATCGCTTGTGTTATTCTTGTTTTGGCAATATCTTTAAAGCGTTTATGTCGTGTTGCCCAATACTGTAGAGCAGAATAAAACCCCGATACAAATACACCAAGTGGTATTAACCAAATCCAATAAGATAGCTGATCAATTATTTTATAATGTTGGATATATGGATAACTTATAAAAAGTACTACATAAAGAATTATGCTAAAAATTGTATTACTCAAAAAAGACAAGAGCAATAAAGCTTTTCCATCATTTTCATTTTCTGGAATAGGGATGGCTATATCGAATCTTAAGCATGAAATTACAGCTAAAATAGCCACTATTGCTACATAAACACCTAAAACAGAATAGTCTTCTGGTGTATATAAACGCGTTAATATGGGTAAACACACAAAACCAATTAACTGAGCAAAAGCAGTACCTCCAGCCAAAACAGATACTGCTTTTAAAAAGCCCCCTTGCACATTTAACTTTGCATTAACTTTATCAAGAAGGCTTTTCACAACTTATTTACTCAAAAGTGCCGCAACAATCTTCTCTTGAGCCTCTACAGTCAAGTAAGGATGCATTGGCAAACTCATTACACGTTCAGCAATTGCATCACCAACAGGTAGGTTTACATTCGCATTGGCTACTGCTGGCTGCTTATTTAACGGAATTGGGTAATGTACCGCTGTTGGTATACCCTGCTCTTTCAACTTTAGTTGTACATCATCACGACTTTCAACTTGAATGGTATATTGCGCCCATGCACTCTGATTATGTGCCTCAATATATGGTGTAGTATTAACACCCGCTTCATTAAACAGTTTGGTATAGGTTTCTGCTACACGCTGACGCGCTTGCATTTCTTCATCCAAAATTTCAAGTTTTGGCAAAAGAATGGCAGCTTGTAATGTATCCAAACGACTATTCATACCTACACGAATGTGATGATAACGACGGTCTTGACCATGTCGTGCAATTTGGCGAATCACTTTTGCCAGTTCATCATCATTGGTAAAAATCGCACCACCGTCCCCATAGCAACCTAAAGGCTTACTTGGGAAAAAGCTGGTACAAGCAACTGTAGTCAAGTTACAACTTTTACGACCTTTATAGGTTGCACCAAAGCTTTGCGCTGCATCTTCAATAACAGGAATATTATATTTCGCTGCAATTGCATTGATTGCATCAAAATCAGCGCATTGACCGTACAAGCTTACTGGAATAATTGCTTTCGTACGCGGGGTTATCGCTGCCTCTAATTGTTCAACATCCAAATTATATGTTTTTGGATTAACATCGACATAGACAGGCGTCGCACCCAATATTGCAACTGTTTCAGCTGTTGCGATATAGGTAAATCCGGGCGTAATCACTTCATCACCCGGACCGATACCAAACGCCATTTGTGCAATTTGCAAGGCATCTGTACCATTTGCACATGTAATACAGTATTTTGCACCTACATAAGCAGCAAGTTTTTCTTCTAACTCTTTTACCTCAGGACCTAAAATGTATTGACCATGGGTTAATACATTTTGAATACCCGCTTCAATCTTATCTTTTAAACGAGCTTGCTGAGCTTTTAAATCAATAAATTCAATCATGCTGCCGCCTGCTCTTTGGTCACAATCTTACCATTTAAGCGATAAATTGCCCCTGTGTGTTCACACGCCACTTGGGCTTCACCTTCTAAAGGTAAATCTAACTGCTCACCAAATTCACTCATCCAGCCAATTTGTTTTGCTGGAACACCTACCATCAATGCATATGCCGGTACGTCTTTATTAATTACCGCACCTGCACCAACAAATGAATATTCACCAATCGTCACACCACAAACAATCGTACAGTTCGCACCCAGTGTTGCGCCTTTTTTAACCAAGGTATTACGATATTGGTCTTTACGTTCAATTAAAGAGCGTGGGTTATACACATTGGTGAAAACCATGCTTGGTCCGCAAAATACACCTTCTTCCAAGGTCACGTTATCGTATACCGACACGTTATTTTGAACTTTACAATGGTCGCCAATAACGACTTTATTGCCAACGAATACGTTTTGTCCTAAAGATACGCCTTGACCGATTTTGGCACCGCCACATACGTGAACAAAATGCCAAACTCGCGAATCGCTTCCTATTTGCGCACCTTCATCAACAATCGCTGTTTCATGTTGATAAAAATTCATAATCATTCCCTGATTTATTTTACTTTAGCTAATAATGGATGTGGATTCGCAGGGTTTTCCACAATAGGAGCAACACGAATGACTTCTACTGTTTCAATTGCCGCTCGGTTTTCTTCCACACCGTAGCCTTTGCCTTCCAAAATACGTTGATAACTCTGCGTATGTAAATCTGTAAAACCGCCTGAAAATTCTAATTCTTCATTTTCAATCGTAATACTACGGTAAGTTAGCTTTTCACCTTTTACAGCATTTGACGGCAAGTTATTTGCATCGATAGACAAGAACCAACGAACACGAGCACGTTCATATTCTAAATAGCCTGATGCAGTTTTTTCATCACGAAAATGTACTTCATTTTTAACGATATCACCAAAAATGAAATGCAGCATGTCATAGAAATGCACACCAATATTGGTTGCTACGCCGCCAGATTTTTTATCTACACCTTTCCACGATTTTAAATACCATTTACCACGTGAAGTCAGATAAGTTAAATCGACATCAAATACTTTATCTGCAGGCGCAGCTTGTACTTTATCGCGTAAAGCAATAATTGAAGGATGTAAGCGTAATTGAAGAATTGAGTTTACTTTTGCACCATACTGTTTTTCATATTCAGCTAACATATTTAAGTCTTCTGAATTTAAAACCAATGGCTTCTCACAAATCACCTCAATACCATTTTTTAGGGCATATTTCATATGAGGTGCATGTAAATAGTTTGGTGAACAAATCGCTACATAATCTAATTTTTGGCCTTTCAGCTTCTGATCTTCAACATAGGCTTCAAACTGTTCAAACTCAGTAAAAAATTCTGCCTCTGGGAAATGACTATCCATAATCCCAACAGAATCGTTTACATCCATAGCAACGGCTAAATCGTTACCTGTTTCTTTAATCGCTTTTAAGTGACGTGGAGCGATATAACCAGCAGCACCGATAAGGGCAAATTTTTTCATTTATAAAACTTCTTAATTTTCAGATTAGAGACGGAATACAGTAAAACCTTGAGCAGTTAATTGATCGCGATCGAACAAACTTTTCACATCTGCAATGACAGGTTTTTCGGATTTCACCAAATTACGTAATTCTAAAGCCGACATATCACGGAATTCATTATGACCTACAGCAACAACCAAACTATCAACTTGGTGTTCAGCATCAACCTGACCTAATTCAACACCATATTCATGCTGGACTTCTGCTGCATCTGCCCAAGGATCACAAACCACAACGTTTACGCCCCACTGTTTAAATTCAGCAATGACATCCGCAATTTTACTGTTACGAATATCAGGGCAATTTTCTTTAAATGTCACACCCAAGATACCGACAGTTGCAGTGGTAACATCAATTCCATTTTTAACCATATGTTTAATGGTAGATTGAGCAACATATTGCGCCATGTTGTCATTAATACGGCGGCCCGCCAAAATTACTTGTGGGTTATATCCCACTTCTTCGGCCTTATGTGTCAAATAATACGGGTCAACGCCAATACAGTGACCACCCACCAAACCTGGACGGAAAGGTAAGAAGTTCCATTTACTACCAGCAGCCTCTAATACATCTATAGTATCTATATTTAGACGATCAAAAATCACTGACAACTCATTTACTAGCGCAATGTTTAAATCACGCTGCGTATTTTCAATCACTTTAGCTGCCTCTGCGACTTTAATACTTGCAGCTTTATGAGTGCCTGCTGTGATAATACTGCTATATACAGCGTCAACTAAATTTGCGATCTCAGGTGTGCTACCACTGGTAATTTTTTTGATCTTGGTGAGTGTATTTATTTTATCACCTGGATTAATACGTTCTGGACTATAGCCTGCGTAAAAATCTTGGTTAAATTTTAACCCTGATATTTTTTCAATAACCGGAATACAAACTTCTTCTGTTGCGCCTGGATAAACCGTCGACTCGTAAACAACAACATCGCCCTTAGATATTACTTTGCCTATCGTTTCACTTGCTTTACGCAACGGAGTTAGATCTGGTCGGTTTACACCATCAATCGGGGTTGGCACAGTCACAATAAAGAAGTTACATTTTTTTAAATCGTCCAAATCAGCTGAAAATTGTAAATATTCTGCTTTTTTTAATTCTTCAGGCGAAACTTCTAAAGTGTGATCTTGACCACTTCTTAATTCATCGATTCTTTTTTGATGGATATCAAAACCAACAACTGGGCTTTTTTTACCAAATTCAACAGCTAAAGGTAAACCTACATAGCCCAACCCAATTACTGCTATTTTTAGTTCCGAGAGTTGCAACATTCCAGAGCCTTATAATTTATGATTTAATCATGTGAAAAACGCCTCATAATATAGCAGAAATAGCCCTTATATTTTTCGGGAATTATTATTTTTCGTAATCAAAAAATATAACTGCAAAATTCAACGTTTATTTTTTATCCAATATATTAATATTTGATTTTTAACACCAATTACTTAAATGAATTTATTATGTATTCATTAACAAATATGTGTTTTATTTCACACAATAATCATTACACTGTAGCAACACATTTTGACAGCAAATCCTAGGATGTTTACTTTACATAGTATAAAATGCTGCGTTATATATTTTAAAAATCAGGCGATTGCCTTTTTTACAATTCAATTATTTTTATAAGTAGGATTTCGAGTGAGTTACTATCGTTATAGCTTCTTGTTAGCACTCAGTTTAGGTATGACGGGTTGTGCAATCACATCAGGTCTTCAAACATATGATTTACCAAAAGAAGGTGTTTTCCAAACAGATCTAGGTTCAACTGTAAATGTCATCAAATTATCACAAGACAATTTAGCAGCCGTTCAACCCGCACAGATTAATCAACAAAATTTTGCTCACCTTTTCAATCAACAACAACAACAATATCGATTAAATTCTGGTGATATTTTATCCATTTATTTATGGGCATATCCGGAAATAACGCCACCTACAAATACCATTAGTAATGAAGAGGCGATAAAATCAAACGGTTACCAAATCGACCAAAATGGTTATATTCAATTCCCTATTATTGGCCGATATAAAGCTGCCGGAAAATCCCTAACAAAAGTCAATCAGGAGTTACGTAGCCAACTTGCCCGCTATTTAAAAACTCCAGATGTGATTGTTCGCGTTCTTTCCTACCAAGGCCAGCGTTATTCTGTCCAAGGTAATGTAATGAAAGGTGGTCAATTTAATCTCACCGACCAACCTACCAGCGTATATACTGCACTTGGTCTTGCTGGCGGTGTGAATACTCAATTTGGCGATAATACGTCTATTACCTTGGTACGCCAAGGACAAACTTACAACTTAAATAGCATTCAGTTAGAAAAGGCTGGCTATTCACTACATAATCTACTCATACAGCCTAACGATACAATTTATGTCAATTCACGCGAAAATCAGAAAATTTATGTAATGGGTGAATCTGGTAAAAATCAATCCCTACCAATGCGTGATCAAGGAATGAGTTTAAGTGATGTCTTGGGCGAAAGTCTTGGGGTAAACTCGCTTTCTGCAAGTCGAGGTAAAATCTACGTAGTACGTAGTGATATGAATAGTCCGATGACCGAAATTTATCATTTGGATTTAACCAGTATTGGTGACTTTGGACTCGCAAACCAGTTCAGAATGCGTAGCAACGATATTGTATATGTTGATGCATCTGGCTTGGCACGTTGGCAGCGCGTGATCAATCAGGTGATTCCTTTCTCAAATATGATCTATAACATCGACAGAATGGGTCAATAATGTTATTTAAAAATATTCTGGTGGTGTGTGTAGGTAATATTTGCCGAAGTCCTATGGCAGAATATCTTCTGAAAAAGAATCATCCCGATCTGAATATTTATTCAGCGGGAATCTCAGGCATGGTTGGACATCCAGCAGATGAAAAAGCTCAATACTGTATGCAAAAAATTGGCATCGATATGAGTGGACACATTGCGCAAAAATTAAATGCTGAACTGATCAAGAAATCAGATTTAATTTTAGTCATGAGTTCAAATCAACAAAAGCATATTGAACAAACATGGCCATTTGCAAAAGGAAAGACTTTTCGTTTAGGCCATTGGCAAGGTAAAAATGTGCCTGACCCATATCAGCACGATCAAGCTTTTTTTGACCAGACCTCAGAACTGATCCAATCTTGCGTTGCAGATTGGACTAAACAAATTTAACTTTTGATGTACGATTATGAGCCAAAATACCAATACAGAAGATACAATTGATTTAAAGGAATTATTTTTCTCTCTGATTGCACAGTGGAAGTTAATTGCTCTATGTGTAATTTTAAGTCTTGTTTGTGCTTTACTTTATCTTAGAACCACTCCCGACACTTATGCAGTCAATGCTTTAGTACAGGTCGAAGAGAATAAAGGGGCTTCTGCTGCCTTATTAGGTGATCTCTCTAATATGATTGATCAAAAACAACCAGCGCAAGCAGAAATTGAGATTCTTAAATCACGTTTAGTTCTAGGCACCGTGATTCAAAACTTACATCTAGATTTAAAAATTTCGGGTACTGAAAACTCTTTCACTGATCGCTTATTTTCACCGCATGAATATGCCACCGAATATAAAAATAAATCAGTGATTTTCAAAGATAATGAGAAAAGTTTTGAAATACGCCAATTTGATATTCCTGCACAATATCGTGACAAGAACCTTGGTCTCCAATTTCAAGATAATAAATTTTCTTTAATTGACCTCCAGACTGAACAAACAATTTTAACAGCACCATTGAACCAAAAAAGCTCTTTGCGTACAGCAGAAGGTCTTTGGGAAATCTCAATTTATAGTAAAGATCAATTCAAAGATGACTATTTAATTCAAAAACAGTCTTTACCTGCTGCAGTTGACAGTATTTTGGCAAATTATTCTGTTGCTGAAAAAGGTAAAATGACGGGCGTGCTTGGCCTTAACTATCAAGGCCAAGATAAAGAACATATTACAAAAGTTTTAAATGCCATTTTAGCAGCCTACAGCCATCAAAATATTGAAAGACGTTCGGCTGAAAGTGCACAAACATTAAAATTCCTAGACGAACAACTCCCTGAATTAAAACAACAGCTTGATGTCGCAGAACGTGAATTTAACAAATTCCGTCAAGAGTTTAATACTGTCGATGTCACTAAAGAATCTGAACTCTATTTAACTCAAAGTGTCACTCTTGAAACTCAAAAAGCTGAATTAGAGCAAAAAGTTGCTGAAGCTTCTGCGAAGTACACCAGTGAGCATCCAGTGATGCAACAAATGAATGCTCAATTGGGTGCAATCAATAGCAAAATTGGTGAACTGAATACCACCTTAAAAAAATTACCAGACTTACAACGTCGTTATTTACAGCTCTATCGTGAAGTTGAAGTCAAGCAGCAACTGTACACTGCTCTACTTAACTCTTATCAACAATTACGTATTGCCAAAGCTGGTGAAATTGGCAATGTCCGTATTGTCGATACTGCTGTAGAGCCAATTGAACCAATTGCACCAAAAAAACTACAAATCTTGATACTTTCAATTTTTCTCGGTGGTTTCCTCGGTACATTACTTGCACTACTACGTAACATGCTACGCTCAGGAATCAAAGATTCTTCAGAAATTGAGAACACCCTTGATCTTCCTGTTTATGCCACTGTGCCACGTTCGCCTGTTCAAGAAAGCCGTATTAAACTCTTGAAGAAGAAGAAAACAATTCCAGTTCTTGCAGTTAAAAATAGCGATGATATTGCAATTGAAAGCCTGCGCAGTATGCGTACTGCCATTCACTTTGCACTAACCTCTGCAAAAAACAACCTGATCATGATTTCGGGGCCTGCACCAGAAGTTGGTAAATCGTTTATTTCAACCAACTTAGCTACGATTCTTGCACAAAGTAATAAACGCGTTTTAATTATTGATGCTGATTTACGTCGTGGTTATTTAAACAAATACTTCAATCATGATAACCAACCAGGCCTTTCTGAGTATTTAAATGGTCAGCGTGATCTAGACAGCATCATTAAAACCACTGAAATTCCAAATTTAAGTGTGATTACTCGCGGTAAGAGCCCTTCTAATCCATCTGAGCTTTTAAGTTCTGGTAAATTTAAAGAATTCTTAGATCTAATTTCACCGATGTTCGATCATGTGATCATTGATACACCTCCAGTACTTGCGGTGACAGACGGTATCATTATTTCGCAATTTGCTGGCGTGAATCTGGTGATTGCTCGTTATGCGAAAACTCAGTTAAAAGAGTTAGAGTTAACCGTGAACCGCTTTGAACAAGTGGGTGTGAAGGTCAATGGTATTATTCTAAACGACATTCAACGTAGCTCAGCAGGCTATGGTTATGGCTATAACTATTCTTATGGTTATAAAGCTTCAAAAGACCTAGACTGATTCAGCGCGTTGTAAAAAAGCCACCGAATACGGTGGCTTTTTTTATTTGCGAAATTTATGTTGCATGCCTCTTTCTGTATAAAAAATGTTTTATATATTCATACCGTTATAGTATAAAAATAGGAACATGACTATGATGATCTTTCCTGCACCTTACCTGATCATAGAGATAGGTAAGCGCTGAACAGGAAAAGTCTGCTAGAATTTCAGCAACTTTTTACATATAAAATAATTGTGGGAAAATATATGAGTAAGGCCCTACCTATCGCTGTCGCTGTATTACTCGGCGGTGCCGCACTTGTTCCTGTTTACTATGCAACTAAAACACCTGCTACGCAATCAGCAACATCAACTCAACCAGCTGCAAACGCTTCGGCTGTCGCTAAAATCAGCTATGCTCTAGGTTATGAAGTTGCCCATCAAACACCTCCAGAATTAGATATTGATAGCTTTGTCACTGGCGTTCGTGCAGGCCATGCTCGTGCAAAACCTGCATATACTGAAGAAGAATTACAAAAAGCATATGCTGAGTTCCAGCAAGAAATGCAAAACAAACAACTTGAAAGCAATAAGCAAGCACAAAGTAGCAGCGATAATTTCTTAACTAAAAACAAAAGCAAAGCGGGGGTTAAAACCACTGCTTCTGGTTTACAGTACCTAACAACGAAAGAAGGTACAGGTAAACAACCGCAAGCCACATCAGTTGTTAAAGTTCACTACACAGGTAAGTTAGTAGATGGCACGGTATTTGATAGTTCAGTACAGCGCGGCGAGCCAATTGAATTCCCGTTGAACCAAGTGATTCCAGGTTGGACTGAAGGTCTACAGTTAATGAAAGAAGGTGGCAAAGCCACTTTGTATATTCCTTCAAACCTAGGTTATGGTGCTCAAGGTGTTCCGGGAACGATTCCACCGAACAGTACTTTAATTTTTGATGTAGAACTCATTGAAGTTAAATAATAAAACCGGTACAGGAGAGCTTTTCGCTCTCCTGCTTTATTTTGAGACTCGGTCATGAAATTACAGATCAGTATGTTGTGTTTGGCACTCTGCTCAAGCACTGTATTTGCCAAAGATGTCAGTAATAAAAGTAGTGCTGCAGAACAAGTCGGTTATAGTTTTGGTTACTTAATGGGACGCAGTAATGCAGAATCTATTAAGGACTTAGATATTGATGCATTTGTTGCAGGTTTAAAAGCCGCATCTAAAGGTCAAGCTTCGTCACTAACAAATGAAGAAATGACCCGCGCCTTAACTCAATATAAAAAGCAAACCGAAGCGAAACAACTGATTGAACTGAAACAAAAAGCGGATGCGAATGCCACCATTGGTGCAGCTTTCCTTGCTGAAAATGCCAAAAAACCGGGCATTCAGGTCACGAAATCTGGCCTGCAGTATCAAGTCATTCAAGCTGGCAAAGGTAAGTCACCTAAAGCCAATTCAACAGTGAAAGTTCACTATGAAGGTCGCTTAATTGATGGCACTGTTTTTGATAGTTCAATTGCACGCAACCAACCTGCGATGTTCCAAGTGAGCCAAGTCATTCAGGGTTGGACGGACGGTCTACAGTTGATGAAAGAAGGTGCAAAATATCGCTTCTTCATTCCTGCCAATTTGGGCTATGGTCAAATTGGTTCAGCAGATGTCATTGAGCCAAACAGCACACTGATTTTTGATGTAGAGCTCATTGAAGTTCTCCCGAAATAATAATACTCCCTTCAGGAGCATCGACAAATCTCGGTGCTCCTCAATATTTCATCGTTCCATTATTTTCTTTTACAATTTTTTTGATTGATTTGACTTAAAATTCACATTGATATCTTATATTTATTTCACAAAAACTCATTTCCCTTTATTTTAAATCTTCATCAACTGCGTAGCCGCACATAAGGATTTGACCATGACCGTTAAAATTAAGACTCGCGAAATTCAATATACAGCAGCGGATGGAACTCAACTTTTTGGCTATTTTGCTGCTCCAGAGTCAGACACTGCGATCGCAGGTGTGTTAGTTGCACCTGAATGGTGGGGACGCAATGAATATACCGAACAACGTGCACGTGAATTGGCAGAACAAGGCTATGCTGCTTTCGCTTTGGATATGTATGGTGATAAAAAAGTCACCACAGATGCCAAGCAAGCTTATGAATGGATGATGCAGACTTTTGATCATGCCAACACCGTTGTGACCCGTGCGTCTGCTGCATTAAACACTTTGGCACAGCAAAAAGAAGTAAATGCAGATAAACTCGCAGCTATAGGCTTTTGCTATGGCGGAAAAGTCGTGCTGGATTTAGCTCGTTCAGGTGCTGCATTAAAAGCTGTGGTGACCTTCCATGCAACACTTGCTACAGCGACTCCTGCACAAACAGGACAAGTTCAAGCAGAGATTTTAGTGCAACATGGTGAGCTCGACTCGATGGTGAGCTTAGAAGATGTTGCGACCTTTAGAAATGAAATGGATGCTGCCCAAGTGAAGTATCAAATCAATATTTTTGAAGGTGCAAAACATGGCTTTAGCAACCCGATGGCGGATGAACGCGCCAAAGCCAACGGCGTAGATTTGGCTTATAACGCTACTGCAGAACAACAAAGCTTAGCGGCCATGTATGCCTTGTTAGCACGCCAGCTTGGTTCTTAAAGCGCTAAGAACCAATACCAATATTTAATTTATAAAAATGAGGAGAGCACAATGACAGATCTCAATTGTCCATATTGCAATTTTGACGAATATGACGTTATTGCAAAAAATGATTTTGGAGTTGTACTTCCTGAACCACACACACTGTCTAAAGGACATGCTGTCATTGTCCCGCTACGTCACGTTGGTTCTTTTTTTGAAATTACTGATAAAGAACGTAAAAGTTTAATGTCCTTACTTGAACAAGCACGTAATGAATTAAATTTACGTTATCAACCTACTGGCTTTCATATTGGGTTTAATGATGGACAAGTTTTTGGCAAAGCTACTGAACATGTGCACATTCACATTATTCCACGTTATGAAAACCAAACGTTGGCGCTTGATTCCCGCTGGGGCTTTAAAAGCTAAAATTTAAAAATTGACCCTCACTAAGGGAGCTTCGGCTCCTTTTTTGATAGCTGCTATTTTGGCATTTCCCCTGATATACAGATTTCGTTTTGAACAAAAAGAATACCTATAGAAAGATGTATACTAGGCAGGTTTTTTCAATTTTGACTGTATTGCATGTTTAACTTTTCTGATGCCCTTCTCGACTGGTTTGATGTCCATGGTCGTCATGACTTACCGTGGCAAGTGAAGGATGACCCTTACAAAGTATGGGTTTCAGAAATTATGCTGCAACAAACCCAAGTCAAAACTGTCCTACAATATTTTGATCGATTTATTCAACGATTTCCGACTGTTGAAGATTTAGGCCATGCCTCTTGGGATGATGTGGCGCCCTATTGGGCTGGCTTAGGCTACTATGCACGGGCTCGGAACTTACACAAAGCCGCGGGTATTGTTGCACGTCAGGGACATTTTCCAAGCAATCTTGAGCAATGGATGGAACTACCCGGCATCGGCCCGTCTACCGCAGGTGCGCTGATGTCTTTGGGTTTAAGACAATATGGCGTGATTATGGACGGCAACGTCAAGCGAGTATTGTCTCGATTCTTTGCTATAGAAGATGATTTATCGAAACCTGTACATGAACGGGCCATGTGGCAACTGGCGACAGAGCTCTGTCCCACTGAACGCAACCACGATTATACCCAAGCGATTATGGATCTTGGTGCAACCATTTGCACACCGAAAAAGCCGCTCTGTTTATATTGTCCTATGCAGCAGCACTGCAAAGCACATGCTCAAGGTTTAGAGACTGAATTACCTTATAAAAAGCCTAAAAAGCCTGTTCCAGTGAGAGAGGCCCAAGTCATGCTGATTCAATCTGCAGGAGAATGGTTGTGGATACAACGTCCGAATAGCGGTCTATGGGGTGGTCTGTGGTGTTTACCTATTTTTGATCACCCCCATGAGTTTCAATCCTACACTCAGCAGCTTGGACTGAAACCTACCACCACTCAAGTGCAGATATCACATAGCTTTACCCACTTCACTTGGCTTTTAGAGGCTACTGTATTTACTGTTGCCGCCGAGCAAAAAGAGCATTTAGCCATTGAATGCAACGGACAGTGGTTTAGCCCGATACAAGCCACTGCACTCGGTATTCCAACCGCCATGAAAAAACTCATTTCTACGCTAGAACTCGAAAGCCATTCTATGCCATAGTTTTGAACTGCTCATCAATTGAATAGGGACAAATGTGACTCAAGAGTTTTTGCTTCGCAGAGGGTTGTTCGGCGGTATTGGTTTTATGTTGCTTTTACTCAGCGCCTGTACGTCAACTCCCCCCAAACCATCTGGTAGTACATTGCCTGCACATGAAGTGAAAAAATTACAAAACATGCGTTTACCCAATCAATTGCCTGTTCCTGTTCATCAAGTCAAACGAAGTGCGCTCAAGGATACTTGGGGCGCAGCGCGTAGCCAAGGGCGGAGCCACGAAGGCATTGATATTATTGTTCCACGTGGAACAAAAGTCCTCAGTGCTACAGAAGGTTTAGTTGCTGACTTACGTAATAACAATTTGGGTGGTAAAGTGATATGGATTATGGGACCCGCAGGTTCTTGGCATTATTATGCGCATCTTGATGGTCATAAACGTGGCTTAAATGTCGGCGACTATGTCAAAAAAGGTGATGTCATTGGCTATGTAGGTAATACTGGCAATGCTCGACATACTGCACCACATTTGCATTACGGCATTTACTTGGGTGGTAAAGGTCGCAATGCCGTTAACCCCTATCCGTATTTACGTTAATTTTAGGAAATATACATGTCAGAAGCGTTGATCAATCGTCTGGTGGAATTTGCAGAATCTGGTAATCAACAAAAAATCAGCCTCAATGGACAGTCTTATCAGGGCTGGATCATGGAGATCACTGAAGAAGCATTACTCATCAGCACCGGCTACGCAGACAAATCTGGTAAAGATGTATGGATTCAATTTGCCGATCTCGATCAAGCGGAACTGTTGTATTGGGACAATAAAAACGACCAATGGACTGTCTTTAAAATTTAAGTCAAAAGGAGCATTCAACATGACGATACAACGCTGTGCTTGGTGCTCCGAAGATCCTTTATATATTGCCTACCACGACACTGAGTGGGCTAAACCTAGTTTTGATGAGCAGCATCTCTTTGAAATGCTATGTCTTGAAGGACAACAAGCGGGGCTGTCTTGGATCACTGTGCTGAAAAAGCGGGCCTGCTATCAGCAGCATTTTTTTCAATATCCCATTGCCGAAATTGCAGCATTGAGTGACCTACAATTACAAGAAAAATTACAAGATTCAGGTTTGATTCGTCATATCGGCAAACTCACTGCCATTCGAGATAATGCCAAAGCTTGGCAACAGTTAAAAGCCCAAGGGATTCATCCTGTGGAATTACTTTGGAGTTTTGTCGAAGGTCACATTGCCAACAACGATGTTGTTGAATATCGCAGCGCCCCTGCACAAACCGCTCAAAGTCAGGCCATGTCCAAAGCATTAAAAAAGCATGGTTTTAAATTTGTCGGCCCAACGACTTGCTATGCCCTGATGCAAGCCATCGGCATGGTCAATGATCATGAAAATCACTGTGACTTTAAATACACGCACGAAGAATGACCTCAAAAACAGAAAGGATAGAATAATGAGTGACAATACAATCCACGCCTATGCAGCAATGAACAGTGGTGAAGCCCTTGTTCCCTACCAATTTGATGCAGGTGAATTACAAGCCCATCAGGTTGAAGTCAAAGTCGAGTATTGCGGTCTTTGTCACTCAGATATTTCTATTATCCAAAATGATTGGAAATCTTCGGTATATCCTGTAGTCCCTGGGCATGAAGTGATTGGAACCATTACCCAACTCGGCAGCGAAGCAAAAGGACTCAAAGTCGGACAGCGTGTAGGCATTGGCTGGACAGCAGAAAGTTGTCAACACTGTGACTCGTGTATCGATGGTCGCCAAGTGCAATGTACTGGAACCAAGACAGCGACAATCGTCGGTCATGCAGGTGGCTTTGCCGACAAAGTCCGTGCTGGCTGGCAATGGGTTATTCCGCTTCCAGATGATCTTGATCCAACCAGTGCTGGTCCTCTACTCTGCGGTGGGATTACGGTATTTGATCCCATTTTACAGCATCAAATTCAGGCCATTCACCATGTTGCCGTAATCGGCATTGGTGGTTTAGGTCATATGGCGATTAAACTGCTCAAAGCTTGGGGCTGTGAAATTACTGCGTTCAGTTCAAACTTAGATAAAACCGATGAACTTAAAGCTATGGGTGCTGACCATGTGGTGAATAGTCGTGATCTTGCTGCAATTAAAGCACAGCGTGGGAAGTTCAATTTGATTTTAAGCACGGTCAATGTAACGTTGGATTGGCAAGCCTATCTTTCGACTTTGGCACCGAATGGAAGCGTTCACATGCTCGGCCTAGCACTTGAGCCAATGCAAATTCCCGCAGGTATGCTGATCAGTGGTGCTAAATCTGTCACAGGCTCATCAACAGGTTCTCCTGCGGCACTGCGTGAATTACTTCGATTCGCCGCACGTCAAAATATTGCACCACAAATTGAAATGTATCCAATGTCTCAGGTGAATGAAGCGATTGAACGTTTGCATTCAGGAAACGTGCGTTATCGAATTGTGCTGAAAGCTGATTTTTAACGGCAAAAATCTAAGCCAAAAAAGCCTGCTGCATGCAGGCTTTTTTGTACCCTTTATGCACTCATCAAAAGTAGACGGTATTTCAGTTTATGCATTCCTTACGCACCCAATCTGCAAGCAATAAAATGGCCTGCTGAATTTCTGTCGACAACTCATGCCCTGCATTTAGGCGAATACAATTGTTATAACGATTGTCCTCACCAAAAATTAAACCTGGCACAATATTGATGCCATGTTTTTGCGCATGGTAATACAGCGCCAAACTGTCTATTTGTTCTGGCATCTGCAACCACAGTGCATAACTGCCTTGAGGCCGATTTAGACGGATATCAACCCCTTGAAAAGCATCGTAAATATACTGACGATACTGCTCGACTTGCAACATTAATTTAGGACGCAATTCAGCAAGATGTTGGCGATACGCACGACTAAAAATCAAATCGGCAAGTCCTAACTGCAAAGGCGTATTCACCGAATCATTTTGCAAAAGTAATTTGGGACGCAAATGTTGCAAATGTGGTGGAAGACAAAACCACCCCACCCGATAAGAAGGCGATAAAGATTTTGAAATCGACCCACAATAGATCACATAGCCCGCCCGATCCCAATATTTGATAGGCAATGGTCGCTTTGCATTGAAACTACACTCAACATAAATATCATCTTCAATCACATAACATTGATATTTTTCAGCCAGTTGTGCAATTCGTTCCTTATCTTCATTACTTAAACAAAAACCCAAAGGATTTTGAAAATTTGCAGTCAATAAGCAAACTTTCGCGCCTGAATCCCGCATTGCCTGCTCTAAACGATCTAAATCAAAACCTTCAGTATTGGCAGGAATTTCAACAATTTTCCGCTTCAATAAAGCCAATAATTGCAATTGCCCGTTATAGTTCGGCGTCGGGACAATGACACTCTCCCCTTCCGCACTCAGATTTTGCAACATCACTGACAAAGCCGGCATACAACCATTGCTGATGTAAATATCATCCTTAGGCATGTAAAAACCATCTTCAGCCCAATGTGCCGACAACGCTTCACGCAATTGTGGATGACCTTGCCGATTGTTATATAAAAAATCTTCTGGTTTACAATGCTTTAATGCCCTTTGGATTGAACGTCTGATTGCTTCAACAGGAACAAAATTGGGGGACAACTGAATTGAACCCAAATGAATCAGGCGACTATTTGCAGATGCTTCATGGATCTGAATTTGCAATTCTAAATTCGAAATTTCACGAGGTCGGGAATCAAAATCAGGATGATTCGGCACGGCAATTTGCTGGGCTTTCTGTGAGGATTGTACAAAATAACCAGACTTTTCTTTGACATAAATGAGGCCTTTGGCTTCAAGTAATTCATAGCAGCGTTTCGCGGTATTTAAACTGATCTGATGCTGCTGTGAAAATTGACGTAGCGCATAAAGACGCTGCCCTGCGGCCAATTCACCACTATAAATTTTCTGTGCCAACTGCTGCGCAAGCTGCTGATATTGAAAAGCCATCTGTACCCTTTTTTTAATCATTCTTGTATCTGTACCCATTAAGTTAACAGATTTAAGCTGATGGCATCAGGTTGATATCTCAAAAATAACGATAGGGGGAAAATTAAATGAATGACTTCACGCAGCTTCGAGCGGGTCTAATCATCTTCAGCACACTCACGCTTATGGCGTGCCAACCCGAACAGCACACTCAAAGCCAGCAAAATTTTATCTGTAAATCTTTAATTCAAGGCTTTTTAAGTGCCCAAAAACTGACGCAATATGAACTTGAACAGATCCAACCGATCACCAGCGGTGGGTTACATCAAAAGCTATATATTTATAAAGCCAAATCTGAAAACGGCATGAATATCATGCCGCAGCAAGCCAAACTTCGCTTTGCCTGTGAACAAATGACCGCGCGGCAATTTCAAATCAAGTTACATCCGCATCAATTTCCAGAACAGACCTTACTCAGCATCGAACTTCCAGAAACACAGCACATGCAACAGTTGACTGCATTTCGCCTGCCTGAGATGCAAAGTTATTGATCATTCATATTGAACTGAATCATTACTGGTGCTTATTTTAAAATTTCGGGAACGGTCGCAACAGTTTTGCTTTTACCCAGCTGCACTTTCATTTTTTGTAGCATTTGATAAGGCTGTTGCTGCACAAACATATTCACGAAACTGAGCGGAATGGAGCCTTCCGGATTGGCATAGCCATAGGTCGACACTTTGACTTTTTGATTGCCTAAACGCTGGAAGGTCCAATCACCCTCATAGTCGGTTAGGCGTACATAATTGGGATTAATCGGATAACCTTTTTTAACTGCTTTATTTTGGATGCTAATGATGCCTTGTGCATCTTTACGCATTTTGCCTTGTACCACTAAATCACGGTCTTTCAAGGGAAAAGGAAAATCCAACACCATATATAAACTGAATTCACCTTTCTGGTCATCGCGGGATAAGACTTTGACACTGCCCATATAAGGGACCCAATTCACTGCATTTTCCACATCTAAAATCAGGGAAACCGCTTTTTCGATGGGCACATCAAAACTAGTTTCAGCTTTGTATTGAAAGACAGGATTTTGAGCATTTTGGTAGGTCCAAACCTTAATATTATTTTTATTAATCGTGAGTTTGGCATTATCCATAGTTTTCGCTTGTACTGCCGCAGTGAATGCGACAGCACAGGCCATAAAGATGACTTTTTTCATTCCATTGATCGTCTTATTTTAATTTTATGCTGTTGTTATAACGGATTTTAACGCGCTTTTATACGTCAATATCGTTAAAACCCAGTACATCTTTCATATCGTACTTACGTGCTTCACGACCAACTACCCATGCAGCTGCACGTACTGCACCAGAGGCAAAGTTCATACGATTGGTCGCTTTATGGGTAATTTCAACACGTTCGCCATCCGCAATAAACATCGCAGTATGTTCACCGACAATGTCACCACCACGAATCGTTTGGAAGCCAATGGTTTGACGTTCACGTGGACCCGTATGACCTTCACGGCAATACACAGCATCTTGTTTTAGGTCACGTCCTAAAGCACCGGCAATGGCTTCGCCCCACATTAGCGCTGTACCTGATGGTGCATCAACTTTATGACGATGATGAGCTTCAATCACTTCAATATCCACAGTATCGCCAAACACTTTTGATGCCAATTCAAGAAGTTTGATTGAAACGTTTACACCGACAGAATAGTTCGCTGCATAGACCACTGGGGTTTCTGTTGCTGTTTCATCGAGATAAGCTTTTTGCTCATCATTCATACCTGTGGTACCAATGACAATCGCAACGCCTGCTTCACGGCAAAGTTTAAGATGCTGTGCCGTTGCTGCAGGTGCAGTAAAGTCGATCACGACATCACAATCTTTTAAAACTTCAGCTAGGTTACCGACAACCTTTACGCCAACCGCGCCAATCCCTGCAAGTTCACCGGCATCCGCACCGACTAAGCTACTTTCAGGACGTTCTACCGCAGCAGCCAATTGATAACCAGCTTGCTGAACCGCCTGAATTAAGATGCGTCCCATACGACCGCCTGCGCCCAAGATACCAATACGTGGAGCTGCTGACATAACATTTTCCTAATGTTGATTCGAAATTGGTCTTACTATATCAAAACTCCATGCGCAGGCTAAGTTACAAACAAAAAAATCCTGCATTTTCCGAAGGACTTTTGCAAATCAACTTCTACCACAGACGCTGACTATTCCCTCACCAAGTTTAGGCATTTTCACGGTATGATAGGCGCGTTCTATTGATCTTGAATATTCATGAAAACCCTATTGTATCTTTGTGCGGCAGTCTGTATTGCACTGGCATGGCTGATTCCGATTCATTACCGACCTTGGGCCACGTATACCGGTGAGCTTTACACCTTCTTTGCCCTATTTGCCTTAGCGGCAACGTTCTTTAAAGAAAAGCTCATGGTGGCAAAAATTTCCTTGCCCCTGTTGCTCTTAGCGCTGATTCCCTTCGTCCAATTGGCTTTTGGGCAGGTGTATTATTTTAGTATTGCCTTGCTCTGTATGCTGTTTGTGTTCAGCTTCTGGCTGTGTATCAATCTTGGTTTCAGCCTCTCGCAAGGTACGGAAAAACGCGAAAAAACCTTCCTATACCTGAGCTATACCTTTGTTGCTTCGGGGGTCATGACCGGACTCATCGCAATATGTCAGTGGCTAGATTTCGACTCGTTTCTTCCTTTTGTGATGAAAATTAGTGGAACTACGCGCCCATTTGCAAACTTTGCTCAGCCGAATAACATGGCCACGTTTCTGCTCATGTCCTTGTTAGCCTGCTTATATGTTTATGAACAGCAAAAAGTTAAAACCCGCTATTTGGTCGCTTGTGCAATTCCTATTTTAATTGGGGTCGCGCTCAGCCAATCTCGCACCTCTTGGGTGGCAAGTATCTGCGTCCTAGTCTATTTGGCTTATGCACAGTACAAAGATTATATCCGTCTTCGCTGGTTTTACAGCTTGGCCTGGTTTATCGGCTTTGTGGCACTGATTGTATTGATGCCAAAATTAAGTCAAATCATGAGCCAAATATCCGACATGAATATTCAAGAAAGTCGTGACGTAGCCGAACGTGCTGGTGGAGATATGTCTCGTTTAGCCATTTGGCAACAAATGGCGCATGCCGTAGCTGCACAGCCTTGGTTTGGCTATGGTTGGCATCAAACCAGTAGCGCTTTTGTCTCGATCTCTGACACGGTACAAGGGCCTGTATGGATTCGTAGCTCACACAATTTTATTTTGGATTTCTTATTGTGGAATGGCGCCATTATTGGTGTGCCGTTCTTGGCCTATTTCGCTTATTGGGGCATCCAATTACAGAAGTTAGCCAAGTCTGCATTATCTGTGATTGGCCTATTGATGGTCGGTGTCTTCGTTATTCATGCCATGTTGGAGTTTCCGCAAAACTACGCATATTTCTTACTGCCTGCGGGTTTTATTATTGGGATTCTTCAAGCAGCGAAGCCACAGGCGGCTACTTTGAATCTGTCTCCGTGGTTTATCCGCATTGTTTTCGTGATTGGCGCAGTGCTGATCACGGTGATTTATCGTGATTATGCCAATGCAGCGATTCAGCTGGGTCAGGCATCAAAATATGAAAAAACACCGGAGAAAATCACCAACCATGAGCCGATCTATTTACTCACGGAATTTAGACATCGGGTAGCGATTATTCGTTTAAATCCATATTCCATCGTTTCTGAACAAACCATTCAGGATACTGAAAAATTGGTTCGCAGCTATCCAGCGAAATACCACATCATTAAATATGCACGTTTATTGGCCTTTAATGGTCGTGAGGCTGAAGCACGTCATCAGCTACAGCGTCTTAAAAATATCTATAGGCTCGACATGAGCTATGAGAGTTTATTAGCGCCTATAGCACAGCCGAAACCTTAAAACGCTCAATAAAAAAGCCTGCAATTATGCAGGCTTTTTTATAGCTAAGTTCACATCACAGCGAACTCAAGCAAATCATATCAATTAATCAAATAAACGGTCGAAGAATGATTTTTTCTTCGGAGATGATTTATTGTCATCGCCATCCATCGTGTCTTGTAACTCTTTCAACAATTCACGTTGACGAGCCGTTAAGTTTACAGGCGTTTCCACCACAATACGGCAGAGTAAGTCACCGGTCATGCTGGTACGTACAGGTTTCACACCTTTACCACGTAAGCGGAACAACTTACCAGTTTGAGTCCCTTCAGGTACTTTCAAGCTCACACGACCATCGAGAGTCGGAATTTGAATTTCTTTACCCAATGCAGCATCTGCAATGCTTACAGGCACATCCATATACAGGTCAGCGCCATCACGTTGGAAGATTTCGTGTTCACGTACCACCACTTCTACATATAAGTCGCCTGCTTGGCCATCACGGATCGCCTCGCCTTTGCCACTTAAACGTACGCGGTCGCCATTATCCACACCTGCAGGAATGGTCACTTCTAAAGTTTGCTGACGGTCAGAAACCCCTGAACCATGACATTTATTACATGGGTTCTTAATAATTTTACCTTGACCACGACATGTGCTACAGGTTTGCTGCACAGAGAAGAAGCCCTGTTGCATACGCACTTGACCTGCACCATGACAAGTTTTACAGGTTTCAACGTCGTTTGGATTTTTAGATCCTTTACCACCACAGGCATCACATGGCGCTGGCGCAGTAAAGGTAATGGTTTTTTTCACGCCTTTTACAGCTTCCTCAAGGGTAAGCTCCATAACATAGCGTAAGTCTGAACCACGGCGTGCACGTTGCTGACCACCACGGCCACCACCGCCAAATGCGCCACCGAATATGTCACCAAACTGACTAAAAATATCTTCTGCGCTAAAACCACCACCGAAGCCACCGCCGCCGCCCATGCCGCCTTCAAAAGCTTGATGTCCCATACGGTCATACATACTGCGTTTTTCGCTGTCCGATAAAACTTCATATGCTTCTGCAGCTTCTTTGAATTTTTCTTCAGCTTCTGGGTTATCTGGATTACGGTCAGGGTGATACTTCATCGCCAACTTACGGTAGGCTTTTTTAATTTCATCATCACTTGCGGTTTTAGATACACCTAAAACCTCATAATAATCACGTTTAGCCATGTCTGGCGATGCTCCTCACGGAATTTAATTTAATACTTAACTGTGGTCTGAAATTGGGGAATCAAACCATTTTTTCAAGGGGTAGGCAGGAAAAAAATAAATTGACTTAGAAAACAGCCTTATTTTTAACGAATTTGGATAGACCTTGGATCCATGCATTTAATAAATACAAAAAGGCAATCGCAGCAAAGACCACACCAATTACCGTGCATGCAGTCACCCAAAGATAGGTGTCCCAATAATAGAAAAATAAAGGAATAAACCACAGTGCGGCAAAAATGGCCATCATGGAATAAATCACGACGGTGCGCATGACCCAAAGCGCTTGGGCTTGTAGCCAAACTTCTGCAGAATCGATTTGAGTGACTTTGCGTGCAAAGCCGTAGGCAAATACACCACTAATCAGGGTAAATAAAGCGAAAAACATGAAGACATAAGAAATCGCAACATAACGGCGATACTTAGCTAAACTCTCTGCTGTCATCTGTGATTCAACCCCGTACACCACAATATGCCGTGCTGCACTTGTGGTTGTTTTACTTTTTAAAAATGTCTTTGTAGATCAGGTGCTACTATAGAGAAAAATTCAATATTTCGCACCCAATATTATGACACTTTTAAGGATTCTGCTGAGTTTTTTTCACTTTAAACCACTGTGCATATAACGCAGGTAAAAAGAACAAGGTCAGCAGGGTCGCCACGATCAATCCACCCATAATCGCCACAGCCATTGGACCGAAGAAAATACTGCGAGAAAGTGGAATCATCGCCAATACAGCGGCCAATGCAGTCAGCACAATTGGACGGCAACGACGTACCGTCGCATTGATAATCGCATCCCAAGCCGACTCCCCGGACTGAATATCTTGTTCAATCTGATCAATCAAAATCAGTGAATTGCGCATAATCATTCCAGACAGTGCAATCGTGCCGAGCATCGCCACAAAACCAAAGGGTTTATTGAATAATAACAGGAATAACACCACGCCAATAATGCCCAAAGGTGCAGTTAAAAATACGATCATCGCCCGTGACATGCTGCGTAATTGAATCATCAACAAAGTCATGACAACTGCGAGAAATAATGGCATGCCCGCATTTACAGAAGTTTGACCACGTGCTGACTCTTCCACAGTACCGCCTACTTCGAGGAGATATCCATTCGGCATCTCTGCACGTAACTGATCAAATGAATCTTTTAACTCACCCACCACCGTTGCAGGTTGCAATTTACTGCGAATATCCGCGCGCACAGTAATGGTCGGTAAACGGTTACGATGCCAAATCAAACCTTCTTCAAAGCTATACTCAATTTTCGCAATCTGCGCCAATGGCACTGAACCACCATTGCTGGTCGGTACAGCCAAACTGCTGAGAGAACCGACATCCAATCGCTCGGCTTGATCACCACGCATCCGAATTTCAATCAGCTCTCGTTTCTCACGATACTGATTAATCACTGCACCACTGATTGAACTATTCAGGAAATTGGACAGATCTAGACTGGAAACCCCCATTTGACGTGCGCGATCTTGGTCGATGTCCAGTTTAATGACTTTGCTTGGTTCACCCCAATCCAAATGCACATTGGTGGTGTTCGGGTTTTCACTGACTTTTGCAGACACCCGTTGTGCCCACTCTCGAACCAAGCTCAGATCTTCACCCGACACGCGGAACTGCAATGGATAACCCACAGGTGGGCCATTTTCTAAAAGTGAAACGCGAGTACGTACTTCAGGTAAGAGCTTACGGATTTCTTCTGCTAATGACTGACGAATTTCATTGCGATCATCTAAAGATGAAGCCAATACCACAAACTGAGCAAAACTGGCTTGGGGCAACTGCTGATCTAGAGGTAAATAAAACCGCGGTGAACCTGTCCCCACATAAGCCACAAAATTATCAATGCCTTGTTTTTTCGACAAGAACGCTTCGACTTTTTTTACTGCCGCTTCTGTGGCTTTCAGCGACGCACCTTCCTCCAGCTTTAAATCCACTAAAATTTCAGCACGGTTTGACGGTGGGAAAAACTGCTGTGGTACGGTTTTAAACATTAAAATTGATAATACAAAGATGCCAACCGTCGCTGCAATCACCGTCTTGCGATAAGTCACACAAGTGTCAACCCAACCACGGAAACGTTGATAAAACGGCGACTGATAAGGATCGTGATGTTCCCCGGCATGATGCACCATCGGCTGAGGTTCAGGTTGTTTGCGCAAACGTGCCCACAGGCGCTGATACCATGGGGCTTTTTGTACCAAATCTTTGTTGAAGTCGGGTAGTAATTTATCCCCTAGATAGGGAACAAACAGCACCGCTGCAAACCATGACACCACCAATGCGATGGTGACCACTTGGAAAATCGAGCGAGTGTATTCGCCTGTGCTCGATGCGGCTGTGGCAATCGGCAAAAAGCCGGCCGCAGTAATCAATGTTCCTGTCAGCATTGGAAATGCGGTCGTCCGCCACGCATGTCCGGCGGCTTGTAATCGACTATAGCCCTGCTCCATTTTGATCGCCATCATTTCGACGGCAATAATCGCATCATCCACCAATAAACCGAGTGCGAGAATTAACGCCCCCAAAGAAATCTTGTGCAAACCGACATCAAACATCTGCATGCCAGCAAAAGTCATGGCCAAGACTAAGGGAATGGAAAATGCCACAACCAATCCTGTACGGAAACCCAAGGAGAAGAAGCTCACCAATAGGACGATAATCACCGCCTCAGCGAGGACTTTCATAAACTCATTGACGCTGCGCTTCACGGCTACAGGCTGATCCGATACTTTTTTTAGTTCCATGCCCAAGGGCAAGGTTTTTTGTAAGCGGGCAAATTCTGTTTCTAGATTTTTACCCAAAGCCAGAATGTCGCCACCTTTACGCATCGACACGGCAATACCTAAACCATTTTCGCCCATAAAACGCATACGTGGCTGTGGTGGATCACTAAAGCCCCGATGTACATCTGCTACATCACCCAATTGAATGGTTCGACCATTCACCAATAAAGGCATCTGACGCAGTTCATCAATATTTTGTAAATTGCCGCTGACACGCACTTGAATCCGGTCTGAATTGGTTTCAAAAAAGCCGGCACTGGCAACTGTGTTTTGCTGTTGCAAGGCTTGTTGAATCGCCGTCACAGGTATGCCCATTTGCGTAGCTTTGGTGTTGGAAATTTCAATCCAAACTTTTTGATCTTGCAGACCAATCAAATCCACTTTCGCAACGTCTTTCACTCGTTGTAACTGGAGCTGTAAACGGTCGGCATATTCCTTCATGGTGGCATAGTCAAAGTCTTTGCCGGTCAGCACATAGATATTACCGAAGGTGTCACCAAACTCATCATTAAAGAAAGGACCTTGCACCCCAGATGGCAATTGATGGCGAATATCATTGACCTTTTTACGTACGGTGTACCAAACATCGGGGACTTGCTGTGAACGTAGACTGTCCTTGGCCACAATGGTCACCATGGATTCACCCGGACGTGAATACGCCATGATGCGTTCATACTGCCCCGTGGTCATCAGTTCTTTTTCAATCCGATCGGTGACTTGTAGCGAAACTTCTTTGGCTGTTGCACCAGGCCAATAGGTTTGAATCACCATGACTTTAAAGGTAAATGGCGGGTCTTCACTCTGCGACAATTTGGAATAAGAAAATATCCCAACAATGCCCAGTAGAATCATAAAATAAAGGATTAAGCCTTTATTTTTCAATGCCCACTCAGACAAGTTAAAATGCATTATTTAACTCCTGCCTGAATGTGTACCGCTCGATTTTCACGATCAACAGGTTGTATTTTTTGTTTTTCGCGGAGCAAATGCACGCCGCCAACCACAACAAAATCCCCTGCTTGCAGACCACTGAGTACGGGCACGCTGTCACGTCCGTATTCGCCTAAACTTACTGGAACTTTACGTACCGTATTATCTGCATTGACCACCATCACATATGCCTGCTGACCACTCGCAGACACACTCGATAACGGCACATGCAAAACATTCTGCTGTGCTTTGGTTAAAAATACCCGTGCACTTTGCCCCAGTTGAATGGCGCTATTGCCTTCACGTAATGCCACTTTGACACTATAAGTACGAGACTGATCGGCTGCAGGACTAATTTCACGCACATAGCCTGCAAATTTTTCCTGTGGTTTCGACCACAAGGTGACCCATGCATCCTGCCCTGTTTTAATTTCAGCAACCGCTTGTTCAGGCACACCAATGACCACTTCTCGTTCACCTGCAATCGCCAATTGAAATGCTGGTTGTCCTGCTGCAATCACTTGACCAATCTCAATATTACGCTCAGTAATGACCCCATTTTTATTGGCAATTAATTGGTTATAACCGGTCTGATTACGACTCACATCATAATTTGATTGCGCTTGCTTTAAGTTCGACTGTGCCGCTTTATATTGGTTTTCCACCGCATCGTACTGCGAACGACTCACGGCATTGACTGGCAATAATTGCTTAAAGCGTTTTAGTTCATCTTCAGCAATCTGTGCAGCGGAACGCGCACTTTCAAGCTGTGCTTGTGCTGCATTCAGTTGCAACTGTGCATCTTTGACGTCTAATTTTGCCAAGACTTGCCCGACTCGGACTTGGTCTCCAACATCGACATAGCGCTCAGTGATTTGGCCGCCAACCCGAAACGCCAAAGCTGTTTGCTGGCGTGCTTGTACATCACCCGCATAACTTTTTTGTTCAAAATGTGTGGTGCCCGGCTGAATCACCATCACAAATGGCACTTCCTGTTCCGTTTGGGCTTTATCCTTGCTGCATCCCCATAAGGTCACACTGCAAACGATAATCATGCTGACAACTGTGGTCTTAATCGTACTCATGAAGTTCGCTCTTAATAAAAAGTCTTTTTTAGGGCAGAATATTATTCAATTAATTTGGTTATTTTTTAATTAATAAACCATGCGGTACATTAATTAGATTAATTATCCGAAATCAATGACCTTTTCGCCTTTTTTGGAATTTTTTCAGCAAATGAATGTCGGCCGCCCGAAAGACTTAGAAAAACGACAACGGATTTTAGAGTCTGCAAAACAATTATTTTTAGAAATGGGCTATCACGGTTGCAGCATGAATCAGATTGCGCAACATGCAGGGGTCACCAAACTGACGGTCTATAACCATTTTCAGGACAAAGCCACCTTATTTACCAGTGCGATTGAAGACACCTGTGAATATATTTTGAATACCCGCCCGCGACATCTGCACAGCGAAAGTCATTTTATGCAGGCTTTCGTTGAAATTTGTGAGTTAGGGCTGAACATCATGAATTTGCCAGAAGCCATTAAACTGGATTTATTACTTTTGGAGTTGGCTGCCGAACACAGTCCCTTGGTGGACCAGTTTTTCCGTGCCTCACATTTGAAAATGCGCCAAGTCTGGGAGAATTTCTTTCAAGACGCAGCGGCTTTAAATTTCATTCAGCCGGATAATCCTGCCAGACAAACTGAACTGATTGTGTCGCTACTGATGGGACTACGCCATCAAGAAGTCTTATTGGGCATGCGCCCAGTACCTGAAACAGCAGAGCGACAGGCCATTATTCACTCTGCCATCGACATCTTTATGCTGAAATATCAACTCGGCACGCAAAACTAAGCATTTTCTGAAATATTTCAACGCTAAACTGAAACAAATGGCATAGCTATTGCTCATTTACCTAGAAAAGTCATCCGACTTTTGTCTGTACCCCCTTTTGCCACGGCACTTTCGGGGTATAGTCGAGACAGGAATACGCGGAGAAATAACAAATGATTCAACAAATTGATGCTCCATTACGTGAAGACGTGCGCTTACTGGGCAATTTATTGGGTGAAACCCTAAAGCAGCATGCAGGACAAGATTTGTTTAATCAGGTAGAGCAAATTCGTGCTTTGTCTAAAGGCGCGCGCGATGGACAAGTTGAAGCCGAAAAACAGTTAGAACAATTATTTTTAAATTTAAAAGATGAAGAAATTCTGCCACTGACCCGTGCATTTACGCACTTTCTCAACTTTGCCAATATTGCCGAACAATACAATGTGGTGCGCAGCCGTCGCCAAAGTGAGTTTGATGAGCAGGCACCCTCACCGAATCCACTGGATCATTTATTTGAAAAATTTAAAAGCAATAACATCAGTGCAGAACAACTGTTCCAACAAATCTGTGAATTAAAAATTGAACTGGTCCTGACTGCACATCCAACTGAAGTCAGCCGCCGTACCTTGATCCAGAAATATGATGGGATTAATGATTGCCTGTTTAAAATGGATCAACAAAAACTTACGCCACGCGAACGCAAAGCCGTACTGGATGATTTAAAACAACTGATTTGCTCGGCATGGCAAACGGATGAAATTCGTCAACATCGCCCGACGCCTGTCGACGAAGCAAAATGGGGCTTCACGACCATTGAACAGACCTTGTGGAATGCTGTACCCAAATTCATGCGTGAATTGGATGGCATGGTTCAAGATCATTGTGGCAAGACCTTGCCTTTACATGTTGCCCCTGTACGCTTTGCGTCATGGATGGGTGGTGACCGTGATGGCAACCCAAACGTCACCCATAACATTACTCAAGAAGTGCTTTGGCTTTCACGTTGGAAAGCTGCCGACCTGTATTTACGCGATATCGAAGACCTGCGTTGGGAACTTTCGATTCAGGAGTGCAGTCAAGAACTCAGTGACGCCTTGGGCCATTTCCACCCTGAACCCTATCGTGAATACCTGCGTGATGCGCGTGAACGCCTCAAAGCCACTCGTCACTGGTTGGCACTGAAACTCCGTGGCGAAGATGCTGACGATAGCCAAGTCATTAAAAGCCGCCATGAGTTGCTCGATCCACTATTGGTTTGCTACCGTTCACTGATTGACAGCGGTTTACCTGAAATTGCCAATGGTCAGTTACTCGACTTTATTCATCGGGTGAATTGCTTCGGTATCGAATTACTCAAACTCGATATTCGTCAGGAGTCGACTCGTCATCGCCAAGCGATTTCTGCCATTACGGAATATTTAGGTTTAGGCAATTTTGAAACATGGACGGAGCAAGCCCGTCAAAACTTCTTGATTCAGGAACTCCAAAGCAAACGTCCACTGCTACCGAAGTTTTTAAATGAGCCGAAACAAAGTCTGATTGAACATCCAGATGTACAAGAAGTCTTTGCGACCATGCGCACTTTGGCAGAACAGCCACCTGAAAGTTTAGGGGCTTATATTATATCCATGGCCGAACATCCGAGCGATGTCTTGGCCGTATTGTTACTGCAAAAAGAAGCCGGCATCAAACAAGCGCTACGCGTCGTGCCACTGTTTGAAACTTTAAAAGATTTGGATGGTGCCGCCCGTACCATGAATACCCTATTTAATATGCATTGGTATAAACAGCATATTCAGGGTAAACACGAGGTGATGATTGGCTATTCAGACTCAGCCAAAGATGCGGGCTTTATGTCGGCAAACTGGGCGCAGTATCGTGCGCAGGAAGAATTAACCGCAGTTGCGAAAAAGCATGATGTACAACTGACATTATTCCATGGCCGTGGCGGTTCAATCAGCCGTGGTGGCGCACCGACACAGCAAGCCCTATTTTCACAGCCACCAGGTTCGATTTCAGGTGCAATCCGTGTCACAGAACAAGGGGAAATGATTCGCTTCAAGTTTGGATTAGAAGGCATTGCCTTACAAAACTTAGAAATTTACACCGCAGCGACCTTAGAAGCGACCTTATTGCCACCGCCTGAACCGAAACAGGAATGGCGTCAGCTCATGCACAGCATGACGGATCTGTCGGTACAGGTGTATCGTCAAACCGTGCGTGAAAATCCGCATTTTGTAAAATACCTACGGACTGTAACGCCAGAACTGGAACTACAAATGTTACCGCTCGGCTCACGCCCAGCCAAACGTAAAGTTAGCGGTGGAATTGAGTCATTACGTGCGATTCCTTGGGTGTTCGCATGGACGCAAATCCGTTTGATGCTACCTGCTTGGCTCGGTACAGGTGCTGCGATTAATCAAGTGATTGATCAAGGTCAAAAGCAGACACTCGAAGAAATGTTGGAGCAATGGCCGTATTTCCAAACGTTAATTGATATGTTGGAAATGGTCTTGTCTAAGGCTGATGGTCATGTGGCGCTGTATTATGAGTCTCATCTGACGGATGACGCAGACCTCAAACAGTTGGGCGAAGAGTTACGTCAGCGTTTACGTGATGCGGTACAAACGCTATTAGCACTCAAAGGTGAATCGAAATTACTCAGCAGTAACGATGTGCTCGACCAATCCATGAAGGTGCGTAAGCCTTATTTATTGCCGCTTCATTTACTGCAAGCCGAGCTAATGAAACGCCGCCGTGCTTACCTTGCCGAGCGTCAGGCTGAAAATACCCCAGTCGACCATGCGTTGATGGTCAGCATCGCGGGTATTGCGGCAGGTTTGCGTAACACTGGCTAAATCTTCCAAGTTTTCAAAAAGCACACAGAACTGTGTGCTTTTTTTTTGACCAGTCATATTGGTTTTAATTTATTTTGGAATATATAAAATAAGAAAAATTTATGAAGAATTGGCTCCAAGCCTATTTGATTAATTGCATGATTTAATGCCTTTTTTACACCCTCAAAACTTTTACCATTTGGTAAATTTACATGTAAAGTCATGTAATTAATTTGAACAAAATATTTTTAAAAGAGATTAAATCTTCTAAAAAACAAGAGTATGATGTGCACAATTTATCTATTGAGTGCTCATTTTATGTCCAATTGGTTTCCCAAATGGCGCCCGTACGAAGGCAATATTGATGCACGTCCTGTAGGTACAAATGAGTACCTACCTCCGGTGCAAAGTGTGGTATTGGGGATACAACATGCCTTTGCAATGTTTGGTGCAACTGTCCTTGCGCCATTTTTGATGGGCTTTGATGCCAACCTTGCGATTTTAATGTCGGGGATCTGTACCATCCTGTTCTTCTTTATGACAGGTGGTCGTGTACCAAGTTATTTAGGCTCTAGTTTTGCCTTTATTGGTGTGGTGATCGCAGCAACCGGTTATGCAGCATCAGGTACTGGCGCGCCAAATGCCAATATCGCGATGGCGGCCGGCGGGATCATGGCGTGCGGTATCTTATATGCCATTTTTGGTTTTATCGTGATGGCAACGGGTACACGTTGGATTGAAAAACTCATGCCGCCTGTCGTTACAGGTGCAGTGGTGATGATTATTGGTCTGAACCTAGCCCCAGTCACCATTAAAGGGGTTGCAGGCAACAACTTTAATATGTGGATGGCATTAGTCACTGTACTGTGTATGGGTTCGATTGCAGTGTTCACGAAGGGCTTGTTACAACGCTTATTACTGTTGGTCGGTCTATTACTGGCATATTTGGTGTATTACATCATTTCCAATGTCATGGGTCATGGCACACCAATCAATTTCGTTCCCGTACAAGAAGCTGCTTGGTTTGGTGTTCCGCACTTCCATTCACCCGTCTTCGATTTCAATGCCATGCTGATCATTGCACCGATTGCGTTGATTTTGGTTGCAGAAAACCTTGGCCACATCAAAGCTGTAGGCGCGATGACAGGTGAAAACCTCGATCCGCACATTGGTAAAGCCTTCGTTGCAGATGGTGTTGCAACCACACTTTCAGGCGGTGTCGGCGGTCCGGGTATGACCACCTATGGCGAAAATATTGGTGTGATGGCAGTAACGCGTGTTTACTCGACCATCGTGTTTGTATTTGCAGGTGTATTCGCCATCTTCCTTGGTCTTTCTCCAAAGTTTGGTGCAATTATTCATACCATTCCGCAAGCCATTTTGACAGGTGCATCGATTGTTGTATTTGGTCTAATTACCATTGCAGGTGCGAAAATTTGGATTGAAAACAAAGTCGATTTCTCAAAAAATAAAAACCTGATGGTGGCAGCAGTCACGATTATTTTAGGTACAGGTGACTTTGCACTTCAATTCGGTAACTTCAACTTAGGCGGTATTGGTACTGCAACATTTGCAGCGCTGATTTTGAACTGGTTCTTTAGTTTGGGCGATAAATCAGAATAAGCCTCCAAAGCATTTAAAAAGAATACAATATTCATTTGAAAAGCGGCCGAAAGGTCGCTTTTTTTTATAGCTACACTTTCGGTAAGATAAGGCATTAGCCAAGGAATACACCCTATGCGACTGGATTTGTTCGACCTTCAATTAGTGCTGCACATTGTAGACAGCGGCAGTCTGACCAAAGGCGCTGCTCGTTCTGCCATCTCGCTACAAGCAGCCAGTGAACGGATTAAAAAACTCGAACAGCATTACCGCACAGCCCTGTTCACTCGCCAAGCCAAAGGGGTCAAACTGACTCTTGCCGGTCAAACCTTGGTTGAACATGCACAGCGTATCTTAAGTGAGGGGCAACAATTAGAACATGCTATGCTGCCCTTTGCGCGTGGGCTGAGTTCCAATATGACCTTATGGTGTAATTCATCTGCACAAAGTGAATATTTACCGGTCTTGCTGCCACGTTATTTGCTGGAAAATCCCAACACAAAAATTGAGCTGCATGAAGCCGAGTCTAAAGACATCATTGCAGCGATAGAGCAAGGTAATGCACAACTAGGCTTAATTTCAGGTTTCTTTAAATCTGAACAACTACAGACACTTGAGTTTGCCGATGATCCTTTGGTACTGATTTGTCCTATAACCCATGAATTGGCCACCACACCTAGCGTCAAACCCGCAGAGATTTTGCATTATCCTTTTGTCGGTTTGATGCAATATCATTCCTTGCAACAATCGATCGAGGCTCAAGCCAAATTATTCGGCTGTGAAATTCAGTATCGGCTGCGGTTGCCGAACTTTGCCGCGATCGCGCAAGTGGTGGCGAATGGTGTGGGCATTGCCATCATGCCAAAACGTGCGGCCCAACGATTACTCAATTTGTATGCCTTTGCACAAGTTGAGCTCAGCGGTGACTGGGCCAATCGGAAATTGCTCCTCACCGCACGTAATTTTGATGATTTACCCTTAAATTATCAGCATTTCAGTCAGTTTCTACTGTCACAAAAATCTGCTTTGGATAGCTAAGTCTAGTCTTTAAATTACGCCAAACTGGTGCAGCATCATATAGCTACCAAGGGCAATCAATCCGATAAAAAACACCTTACGGAATTTTTGTTCTGGAATGCGGTAACGTATTTTTTTCCCTGCCCACATACCAATGAGCGCAGGAACCAGTGCCATAGCTGACATGGCATAATCAATCGGGAGATCTTCCACAGGATTTTGCTGTAAGAACACTGCCAAACAAATGGTTGACGTGGTAAAGGCCAAACCGAGTGACTGTACAAGATCATCGCGTTTGAGCTGTAAACCTTGCAAATATGGCACCACAGGAATCACCACTACACCTGTGGCTACAGTCAGTGCTCCACCGAGATAACCGATCATTGGAGATAGCCATTTTTCATGTGGTGCAAAGTTCGGCAAGCTTTTCGCACAAAGCCCATACAGTCCGTATAGTGCCAACATGCCCCCCAGTAAAGCTTCACTTTTAAATTCACCATGTCCTAAAGTTGGAAAAATACTCCAAATTGAACCGACGATAATCCCAAGTAACAAGGGCCAAAAGCGTTGAATGAGGCGCAGCACCTGCCCTTCGGCAAATAGTTGCCAAAAGTTGGTGACCATAGATGGAATGATTAATAACGTCGCTGCCTGAAATGGACTGATCACCATGGTGAGTAAGCCCATCGATACCGCAGGCAGGCCTAACCCAATCGTGCCTTTAATTAGACCTGCGATTGCAAAAACTGTGATGACGAACCAAATCATGGCGAAACTCGCTGAAAAATTGGCTCTATGCTATGCAATTCAGGCACTTTGAAAAATCAGTGTTTTTGGAATAGAGCCTCAATGAAAAATTGAGGCTAGGTTATAGCATCTAAAACAGATAGCGTAGATGGGCTAAACAAACTCTTCTGATTTTGAATAAGTTATAAGCGTATTGGTGGAATAGTGATATAAAAACCGTTCCAATATGCTGTTTACTGGAACGATTTTCAATAAAATATTGATACTTATAGGAAAATTTCAAGAATTTCGTATAAGGTGTATTATGTTAATTTTAGGAAAGCTTAATAAATCCGTGTTTAAAAATTAAACTAGAAAGATTTTGTATTACTATCAATTTAGAATTCCTCTCTTATAAATCTTATTTAATGACGCTATCTTTTTGTATTGATGAAGCTATTTTATCAATGGTAGTACGAACACGTATTGGTAAGAAATTTGATCTTTTCCATACAATTTGAATAGGATAGTTAGTACTTGAATAGTTAGTAAGTAGGTGTATTAATTGACCACTTTGTATATATTCTTGAATCAACCAGGAAGGTAACCAACCAATTCCTCCATGCATTAGTACATAATCTAATATGCTTTTTATGTCATCCATTTGAACTTTATTTTTTGGCAAATATTTCATAGTTTTATGATGAGAACTTTGAAATATCCACTTTTCAAGCTGCCCATTTTTCAAATATCCAATAGTCTGATGGTTATCTAAATCTTTGATGCTCTCAGGAACCTGGTATCTTTTTAAATATTCAGGTGTGGCACAGAGCCACATTGCATGCTCAGAAATCTTTTTAACCATTAATTGACTATTATCTTCTAAATTACCAATTCTTATCACTAGGTCATAATTATCTTCAATTAAATCAATATAACGATCATTAAAAGAAAGAACCATATTCAAATTTTGATGTTCATCTGCTAAGTCTCTTAATATCGGAACTATGAACTTTTGTCCAAATAATACAGGCATAGAGATACGTATCATTCCCTGAATATTTTGATTATTACTTTCAAATAATGTCTCAGCTATTAATAATTCTTGTACAGCCCGCTGGCTATGTTCATAGAAAATACTACCTTCTTCTGTGAGAGCTAAATGACGTGTATCTCTGTTAAAAAGTACTACTCCGAGCTGTACCTCAAGCTTTGAAATCATCTTACTGACAGCGGAACGAGTCAGATGTAATTTTTCTGATGCTTTAGTAAAACTTCCTTGTTCAACAACACTAATAAATGCCATCAAACTTTTCAGATCATTAACACGCATATTAGTTCCAATTAGGAATCAATGAGTTGATTTATTATCACTTTTGTATCCAATTTATCAATGATAATCTAATTAAAATTCATATTAGGAACCTTACTATGAACAGAATTTTAGTTATAAAATCTAGTTTTATGCAGGAAAAATCTCTAAGTAATCAGCTCATTAATAAATATTTATATAGACGTAAGCAAAGTGGTTATGTTGACCAAATAATTGAACATGATCTAGGAGCTATGAACTTACCAGTATTAAACTTAGAGATATTTAATGCCTTACGTGGAGAGGCGAATGAAAAACCTGAGGTAAAAGCAGCAGTAGCTCTCTCTGATCAATTTATTCAAGAGCTGAAAGATTGTGATCTATTATTGATTGCAGCACCAATGTATAACTTAAATGTACCAACCCAATTAAAAAACTGGTTCGACTTAATTGCACGAGCACGAGTAACTTTTCAATATACAGAAACCGCACCCGTAGGATTAATTAAAGGTGTTAAATCAATTATCTTTAGTTCACGTGGTGGTTTTCATCAAGATCTTCCAACAGATGCTGTTACAGCATATTTAATAGCAGTATTAGGATTAATTGGTATTGATAAGGTAGATTTTATATATGCTGAAGGCACTGATATTAAACCATTAGGGAAATCTAAAGCACTTGAATTAGCTTCACAGCAAATTGCTTTACAAACGAACGTAGGATTGTAAGTATATTCTTCCTTATGGCAATGAAATTATAATTTTCTATTGTTCTAAGGTTCCTATTTAACATAATGGCGGTTATACGAAACGAGAGCAGCAGCTCTCGTTTTTTGATGTGGAAACTGCTAGAATACTTGTACGCCATTGACGTACACAGAATCTATGTTATTCATTGAAACCAGTATCTTTACCAAGCAAATCAAAGACCTTGTATCTGATGAGGAATATCGTCAACTTCAACAAGATCTATTGGTTCAGCCAGATAAAGGTGACTTAATCAAGAATGGCGGTGGCATTCGAAAAGTACGTTGTGCTCAAGGTAATAAAGGCAAAAGTGGCGGTATCAGAGTAATTTACTATTGGGTAAATGAGGATGATCAAATCTTTTTCTTGGTGGCTTATCCAAAATCTGTAAAAGATAATCTAACGGATAAAGAAACCGCCATTCTGCGCCAACTCGTGAAGGAGCAATTTCATGGATAACAACTTATTTGATGACTTAGTTGCTTCGATTAAAGAAGCAGGAGCAATCAAGCGCAAAGAGATCCAAGCTAGTCGAACGACCGAACTTGAATTACCAGATATTAAGGAAGTGCGAGAAAAAACTGGTTTAAGTCAAAGCGAATTTGCAGCACGTCTCCACATTAGCCATCGTACTCTGCAAAACTGGGAACAAGGCCGACGCTATCCAACAGGACCAGCTGCAACATTGATTCGAATTTTAGATACACATCCTAATCTTATTTAAAAAATTCATTAAAAATGGGAGCTTAGCTCCCATTTTTTGACTTCGTATAACGTGTATTATTTTAATTTTCTAATTAGAATTGTAACCAAATTTCCTTGTTAATAACGTATCTTTCCACCAATTCTCTCTACCTAATATAACTTTATCATCTGTTGTCGATTTAAAAATATCTAATATCGAATATCTAAAGTTACTTTCAATGTGTTCCTTCGAAAGCTGCTTTAGTTGAACATTCCCACCATGTCTACTTTTAACATAATTTTGCCATCTATTAAGCAACATATTCTCAGCATATGCCGAACCAACATACTTTTTCCCATTCAAAATATCAGTGATTAAATACACTGCTTTTTGATTTTGTAGTGCAGTCTTCCACGACTCTTTATCAATTACTCGTGTTAATTCTTGCCATGAGACATTCACACTTTCATATCCAGAGAAAAGATCATTATCAAAAACATCAGGCAATATTTGATGAATTTCACAATCATTAATGATCGTTAGAGCATTCCGTATTAGTGTCTGTGATGAATTTTTATACTTAACAATAATTCGTCCAAAATACTTACGATATTGTTCTAAAACCTCAAACTCATAGCCTACATCATTGAACTTATTCAGATCCTTTGTAATTTTCCCAACATGAATCAATAACCATAAATCTTCATTTGGTTTGATTCGGATAAGCCCTATAGTTGTTTGACCATCTTTATATGATTTTTTGGAACTATAGTTCCAATAATGCCCCTTCAGAATCTCATCCATATTCCCATCTTTAAATACTTCTATTGGATTCCAATTTCCACCAAACATAACATTCAGTCTAATTTTTACATTATCTAAGTTTTTGATTTGTAAAATATCATTTAACATGACTTTATGCTTTGTATTCACTAATACAGCTAATTTTTCTAATGCCACTAAAACTAATCCTGAACGTAAACTATGAGAGAGAGTACCCTCTATAAAACGTTCATTACGAATAACCGAAGTTAAAAAAGCTAGGATTTTATTTTGATCAAAAGTAGCGATTATATCTTCACTTATCTTTACGTATTTTGATAAAACTTCTTGATAATTGAAAACCATCTTATCTTTCATTGCTTCAATGAAACGACTTTCAATTTTTTCTATAGGTAAGCTCTGATCTAATTTTAACTCTTCTAAATCACTTATTAATTGCAATAAAGATGTATATGTAGTCATAATCGTTTTTTCAATGTAACTAATTTTTAATAATTTATAATAAAAACAACAATATATCAGTTCAATTAATAGCCAAAACTTACATATACGTCAGAATATGTCGTTATTCATAAGATGGATTACACTTCCCCCATTTAACATAATAGAGCTTATACGAAATTCAAATCGGTCCCAACTATGGACGAATCTCTTTCAACTCACGTTGAATAAAATGCTGAATCATATCGCGGTATAAACGTTCCACAATATCTGCATTTACACCGTGCTCTGTGGCTTGTAGACGAATTTTACTTATTACCGCTTCGACACGCTCTGGTGATTGAACATCCTGTACTGAACGCTTAAAACGCACCGCTTGATCGACATAAAACTGACGTGCAGCAATGAGCTCAATAATCCCCTGATCAATCACATCAATCTGTGCACGGGCTTGCTCTAATGACTCAACTTTTACTTTCTTCATCTTCTCTGGCTTCACTTTCAGCGGTGTTTTCACTTTTATACTTCTCTTCTAACACATTACTGAAAATACTTTCAATCATCCATACGCGGTATAAGCTATTAAATACATAGCTTTGACCTGCAATACGTAATTCTAAAACAGGAAAATCGGGCTGTGACTTCATCTCACAGTGCATATCATTTTCTTTTAATTTTTCAGCAATATCGTCAGTAGTCAGTTCAGAAATCTCTAACTCATACTGTAAAGCCTGAAAATGTGCTTTGAAGGATAAATCACGCCCTTTGGTCCATACGGCTTCCAAAATGCGATACATCACATCAATACGTTGCTCTTCAGGCGCACTGTAGTAAAGCTGTGACATAGCTAATGTCGCAGCTTCTGTAGGCCGGCAAAATGGCGTGAACTTAACTTCTGTCCGTTTAGACAGACGTGTTGCCAAACTCCAGTCAAACAAATCTCGACCGTGATACGACAATGGATACACATTCAGCTGAATATTATAATAGTCCGCCAATTCCTCACGAATATAAGCCAACAGTAACCATGAAATCGGATCTTCCATCGCGATGTAGAGATCAAGCTCAGGATCAAGTCCCTGAATTTCATTCAACTCTTCTGCATCACTGATCAGGTGCTCACGCCATTCAATATGATTGATCATAAAGATCGGGTTATCTGTCAGGAGCTTTTGTTGTTTTAAACGGCGCGTTAAACGCAGTAAATCATCTACAGCATGGTACTTACGTTCACCAAACTCAAAATACCCCGTCAAAATTGGTAAGTCAGAAAAGATCCGTTCTGGAAAATCTTGCGCTTTATGATGACGGCTGGCCATCGCGTACAGTGTTCTCAGCTTGCCATACTGCTTTTGCCACAACATGTGGAACACATCTTCAAGTAAATAAAGAAAGTCTTGGCCGCGTAATGGGGTATTTTTTAGAATAATTTCGGCTTGTTCTAAAGCTTCAGCGGTCGGTTGTTCAGGTGTTTCATGAAAACTAAAACGATGCTGCCGCGCTAAAATTTGGGCATCATTCAGACAATATTGTTGCCATTCTATCGATGACATTTGATTAGGAGGTTCAGCACTCTGACGACAAATAATCACTTTCAGTGGTTTGATTTCATCACTGAGAATTTCCTCTAATTGAGGCAGCTGCTGCGCAGCCAAATAGCTATAGACATCATCCAGTCGAAGATAAACACTCAGACCTTGTTCCGTGGGTAACACCGCTTGTCGGGTCGGTTTCTGATAAAACCAACTCGATCGGATTGGATCGAACCAACGGCGTAACAGTGACATGCGTTTTTTGCCTCAAAATGATGAATTGTGCCGAACCTGCCAGCACATGCTTAAAATTCAACTTCTATTATGAAGCTGTTTTAAATGAGATATAAGCCTTGTGCAAAACTTATATCAAGTCAGGGCTGAATGTTCAATGTTTAACAATGGATTAGACGTCTAGATTTAGGTCAGTCACCGCACCTTTTTCCGCACCAGAGGTCAACTTGGCAAATTTAGCCAAAGCGCCGTGGGTATAGTTTGGTTTCGGTTTGACCCAGGCCGCGCGACGTGCAGCAATTTCATCCTCAGCCACATGCCAAGTCATTTCACGGGTTTCAGCGTTAATTGAAATTTTATCGCCGTTTTTGACCAAGCCAATTGGGCCTCCTTCATAGGCTTCTGGTGTCACATGTCCAATCACAAAACCATGGCTGCCGCCCGAGAAACGCCCATCAGTCAACAGTGCAACAGATTGGCCTAGACCTTTACCAATAATCGCTGAAGTCGGTTTCAGCATTTCAGGCATGCCCGGCCCGCCTTTGGGTCCAACACCGCGGATCACCACCACTTCGCCTTCTTGTACTTCACCATCTAAAATACCGCGCATGGCACCCTGCTCACCCTCAAATACCCGCGCAGGCCCCTCAAAATACAGCCCTTCTTTACCGGTAATTTTAGCCACTGCACCCGTCGGCGACAAATTTCCTTTCAGTACCACCAAGTGCGAATCCTTTTTGATAGGTGCATCAAACGGCAAAATAATTTGCTGTCCTTCAGGATAATCCTCTACATCGGCTAAGTTTTCCGCCAAAGTTTTGCCCGTGACCGTCAGGCAAGAACCATCGAGCATACCTGCCTTCAGCATGCGCTTCATTAGCGGTTGAATGCCGCCAATGGCGATCAGTTCCGACATTAAATATTTACCCGATGGACGCACATCGGCCACCACTGGTATGTCTTTGCCAATACGCACAAAATCATCCAAAGACAGTTCCACGCCTGCGGTATGCGCCATGGCAATCAAATGCAGTACGCCATTGGTTGAACCGCCTAAAGCAATCAGCACTTTAATCGAGTTTTCAAAAGCGGCTTTGGTCATAATGTCGCGCGGCTTAATATCGAGACGCAGCAGGTTCATCACGGCTTCACCTGCGCGTTGGCAATCTTCAATTTTATCTGCTGAAACTGCTTCCTGCGCCGATGAACCTGGCAAGCTCATGCCTAAGGCTTCAATCGCTGAAGCCATCGAATTGGCCGTATACATACCGCCGCACGAACCCGGCCCCGGCAGCGCGACTTCTTCAATCTGCTTCACTTGAATTTCATTAATTTCGCCTTTGGCATGCTGACCCACTGCTTCAAATACCGAGATCATGTCGGTATGACCTGCTCCGGGTTTGATGGTGCCACCATAAATAAACAGGCCCGGACGGTTTAATCGCGCCAAACCCATAATACAGCCTGGCATATTCTTGTCGCAGCCGCCTATGGCAATTACGCCATCATAGGCCTGACAGCCCACCACAGCTTCAATGGAATCGGCAATGATTTCCCGCGATAGCAATGAATACTTCATGCCTTCTGTACCGTTGGATATACCGTCAGAAATGGTGATGGTATTAAAAATAATGCCTTTCCCGCCTGCAGCATTCACCCCGCTTTCAGCTTCACGCGCCAATCCATCAATGTGCATATTACACGGCGTGACGTTGGCCCAAGTCGAAGCAATACCAATAAATGGGCGCTTAAAGTCGGCATCTTGGAAGCCCGTGGCACGCATCATGGAACGTGCAGGCGCATTTTCTATGCCGTCATAAACAGGTGCTGAATGTTCGCGGATATTATTTTTACTCATTGTTCTTCCTTGGCGATGGCTGATTTTGGCTTCAGCTTTGGCGGGTTCTTTTAAATTTATTGTATAGAAAGCGCTCGGCATGTAAAAGAAATTACATCTCAACAAAAGAGATTTTTAGCGCATGCAATACCATTCAATCACATGACAAAGCGACATGGATGTCGCTGTTTTCCTGTATGGCAGGGATGCAATATCAGGAGAACAAAAGATTTTTGTTACTTTGGATCTTTCAAAAGTAAGGGATTGCCTACACAAAGCCATATAAATTATAGCTACTATTCGAGGCTGTCTTTTTAGAATTTTAATGACATCCACTAATTATTAAATTTTATTTAGTTGCTTCAAGAAACATTATTTTTAATCAGATTAAGAAATCTATAACTTAGAATTATTGTCCCATTATTTCATTTAAAAGCTGATTACAGCGGAGTCTTACCTCTATAAAAGCTAATTTTCGGAGCTCGTATGTTACTTTTGTTTCGGCAAAAGTAACCAAAACCATTTGTCATCCGCAAAACTCGGCAACTGTTTGCAACTAAAAAAATGATCGCAGAAACATTCACTTTTAAATTACCGTTTGCCTCAGACAGTTGCGGATGACATTTCCTCGTATCCAATGCAAGTTATGTAGATGTAAATTAAAAAAGCACCCCATGTGGAGTGCTTTTTTATTTGGAGATCTAAAATTTAGATTTCACGTACTGCGCCTTTCGCCGCACTCGTGGTATGCATTGCATACGCTTTCAATGCTTTCGAAATTTTGCGTGGACGCTCTTCCACAGGATGCCAGCCTTTAGCTTCTTGCGCTGCACGGCGAGCCGCCATGGTTGCTTCATCAACAGCTAAGTTGATGGTACGGTTTGGAATATCAATTTCGATTAAATCGCCATCTTCCACCAAACCAATTGCACCACCTTCTGCTGCTTCAGGTGAAACGTGACCAATAGACAGGCCTGACGAACCGCCCGAGAAACGACCGTCAGTCAATAACGCACATTCTTTGCCTAGACCTTTCGATTTCAGGTAGCTAGTTGGGTACAACATTTCTTGCATACCCGGACCACCACGTGGGCCTTCATAGCGAATCACCACCACATCACCGGCTTTGATTTCATTACCCAAGATCGCCTCTACTGCTGAATCTTGGCTTTCAAACACACGTGCAGTACCGTTGAATTTCAAGATTGAATCATCTACACCCGCAGTTTTTACGATACAACCATCGAGCGCAATGTTGCCGTAAAGCACAGCTAAGCCACCGTCTTTCGAGAACGCATGTTCAGCATTACGGATCACGCCATTTTCACGGTCACCATCTAGTCGTTGATAATATCGATCTTGTGAGAATGCAGTTTGCGTTGGTACACCGCCTGGTGCTGAACGGAAGAATTGGTAAACGTCTTCATTTTCAGTACGGATAATGTCCCATTTATCTAAAGCATCTTTTAAGCTTGCTTCGTGAACAGTACCCACAGATGTGTCCAATAAGCCTGCACGGTCTAATTCACCGAGAATGGACATGATACCGCCAGCACGGTGTACATCTTCCATATGTACGTCGTTTTTCGCAGGTGCAACTTTACAGAGTACAGGCACTTTACGAGATAAACGGTCAATGTCGTCCATCGTGAAATCAACGCCAGCTTCATTGGCTGCAGCCAACAAGTGTAGAACGGTATTGGTTGAACCACCCATCGCGATGTCTAAAGTCATGGCATTTTCATACGAGGCTTTGGTCACCATTTCACGTGGCAATACGCTGTAATCATCTTGTTCATAGTGACGTTTAGCCAATTCAACAATTAAAGAGCCTGCGCGTTCGAATAATTTTTTACGGTTTGCATGTGTTGCCAGTGTAGAGCCGTTACCCGGTAAAGACAGGCCCAATGCTTCTGTTAAGCAGTTCATTGAGTTTGCGGTGAACATACCTGAGCATGAACCGCAAGTTGGGCATGCAGAACGTTCGTATTCAGCAACTTCTTCATCGGTATAGTTGTCATCTGCAGCCACAATCATGGCATCAATCAAGTCGATGGCTTTGTCGTTACCACGGATTTTAACTTTACCCGCTTCCATTGGACCACCAGAGACAAATACCACTGGAATGTTCAAACGCATTGCCGCCATCAACATCCCTGGAGTAATTTTGTCACAGTTGGAAATACATACCATGGCATCGGCACAGTGTGCGCTCACCATGTATTCAACAGAGTCTGCAATCAAGTCACGTGAAGGCAATGAATACAGCATCCCGTCATGACCCATCGCAATACCGTCATCAACCGCAATGGTATTGAACTCTTTGGCTACACCGCCTGCTTGCTCAATTTGACGCGCCACGAGTTGACCAAGGTCTTTAAGATGAACGTGACCCGGTACAAATTGAGTAAATGAGTTCACGACGGCAATAATTGGTTTACCGAAGTCTTCATCTTTCATACCAGTTGCGCGCCATAAGCCGCGCGCACCCGCCATATTTCTTCCGTGTGTCGATGTTTTTGAACGATAGTCAGGCATTTTATATTTCCAACAAAGTTTGAGCTTGAAATGAATCCTACAGATTCACTCTGGCTAAATCATACTGACAATGATGTAAAATCAGTCGAATTTTAAACCTATCATACACCAAGCCATTGTTTTTAAAGATGGCTTTTTAAGCTGAGATTTGGGCAGATGGGTCTATAAATAAAACCGAGTGATTTGACGACAAAAATCTTTTAACTGAAATCTACTATACCGCCATCAATGGCTGCACAATACAAAACTTTCATGAATAATTTTTAAATTTTATATAAATATAATTTATTTAAAAATTGCAAATTTGCGATTTTGGGTTATGAAATCATTGAGCTTGGACAGCTTCAAAGTTGCAAAAATCAATTTCTAATGTTCTAAATTACGCATTAATCATTTGCTATAATCCACATATTCAACACAGATTCGGTTCATTCATTTTGAAAATCATCTTTGCCGGTACGCCAGAATTTGCCGCAACAGCACTAGCTGCATTGCTCAACACACAACATGAAATTGTTGCGGTATACACTCAACCTGACCGCAAAGCTGGACGTGGACAAAAACTCACAGCTTCTGCCGTAAAGCAATTGGCTTTAGAGCACCATATTCCTGTTTACCAACCCTTTCATTTCAAATCATCGACTGAAGAAGGTTTAGCCGCACAAGCGGAATTAAAGGCCTTAAATGCCGATGTTATGGTGGTTGCAGCCTATGGTTTGATCTTGCCGCAAGTGGTGCTAGATACCCCGAAATATGGTTGCCTGAATATTCATGGCTCATTGCTGCCACGTTGGCGTGGTGCAGCACCGATTCAACGTGCCATCGCAACAGGTGATATTGAAACAGGTGTCACCATTATGAAAATGGCAGCCGGACTAGATACTGGTGACATGATGTATAAAACCATCTGCCCGATTGAAGCAACGGATACCTCTGCAACTTTGCATGACAAACTTGCAGAGCAAGGTGCAACTGCAATTGCTGCCGTTTTAGACACTGAACAAACATTGCAGCAATATTTAGACAGCCGTGAAGTCCAAGACGAAGCGTTAACGGTTTATGCACATAAGCTTTCAAAAGCCGAAGCAAAAATTGATTGGTCCATCGATGCTGTACAAATCGATCGTAATATTCGCGCCTTTAATCCGTGGCCGGTAGCATTTATTCAGTTGGATGAACAAAACAACTTACGTGTTTGGCATTCTGAACTTTCTGCTGTGTCTGCACCGAACGCTCAAGCAGGTGAAATCATTGCCATCGACAAAAAAGGCATACACGTTGCCTGTGCCAATGGCAGCGTGATTATTTTGACCTCTTTACAATGGCCAGGTGCTAAACCACTCAACCCTGTACAAATTTTACAAACCCAAAAATTGACTATTGGACAAATTTTATAATGAAGCAATCTCCCAACGCCTCGACCCGAGACCTTAATTTACGTGCTCAGGTAGTGAAGACGTTATTGGCTGTCCAAAATGGTCAATCGCTGCAATCGGTACTCGCGCAGCAAATGAATATCGTGTCAGATAAAGACCGTGCGTTATTCCATGAATTGGTGCTCGGTTGTTTACGTCAATGGTATGCATTGAAACAACTGACTTTACCGCTTCTGTCTAAACCGGTAGATAACCAAGTGGTTGAAACCTGTTTATACCTCGGTTTATACCAATTGTTATGTACCCGTGTCGCAGCTCATGCTGCAATTTCTGAAACGGTGGAAGCTGCAAAACAATTGGGTATGGGAAGTCTAAGTGGCTTAATCAACGCAATTTTGCGCCGTGCAACACGTGAAACAGAACAGTTCTACGACGTACTTGAACAAGCCACCAATTTACCAAGTTGGTTAACCAAACGTCTGAAAAAAGACTGGGGCGAACAATTTGATGAACTTAGTTATGAGCTTAAGCAAATTGCACCACTGACTTTACGTGTTAATACACGCCAAGTCAGCCGTGACGAATACCTTGATATTTTGGAAGATGAAGGCATCGATGCACATCGCTGTGAACTCTCTAATGTCGGTATTGTGATGGACGAAAGCCTACATATTCCAAGCTTACCGGGCTTTGAAGCAGGTGGTTTTTCGGTACAAGATGAACATGCTCAACTGTGTGCAACACTATTACCAAATCTCGATGGTAAATTTGTGATTGATGCTTGTGCTGCGCCGGGTGGTAAAACCGCACATATTTTAGAGACTTTCCAACCGAAGAAACTCATTGCACTGGATCAAGATGAAAAGCGTCTAAAACGTGTGGTTGAAAACCTTGATCGTTTGGATCTCGATGGTAAACATGTCGAAATCCAAACTGCCGATGCCGTCACCTATACTGCTCCTGAACTTGCTGATTGCATCGTGCTCGATGCCCCATGTACTGCTGTCGGTGTAATGCGTCGTCATCCTGATATACGTTTACTACGTCAATCGGGCGACATTGCAAAAACTGTAGTGTTACAAAAACAAATTTTGGAAAACATGTGGAAGCAGCTTAAAGTCGGCGGCACGCTGCTTTACATCACCTGCTCGATTTTGAAAGCTGAAAATGAACAGCAAATGCTTGAGTTCTTTGCAAATCATGCCGATGCCCAAGAAATTAAAATTGAAGCGGATTGGGGTGTTGAACAAATCCATGGTCGTCAATTGTTCCCGAAAGTGGGTTATGGCGATGGCTTCTTCTACTGCCTCATTCAAAAAACAGCTTAATCTACAATAGAATTTGCTTTTTAGTACCACATAAAAAAGGAACCCTCGGGTTCCTTTTTTATCAACGATGAAGCTTAATCTTCTTCATCTGGATGTTTTGCTAAATGGATCGACGCTAAGATCAAACCGCCCCAAAGTAAAACCATTGAAATGATCATCATGATTAATGCAGATGTATTCATGTTATTTCTCCTCAGGGTTTTTGTCTTTCATGCAACTAAATACAATCGCACCAAGCACAAAGATCGCAATGACTAAACCGGCTACAGGCAATAACACGTCAACTGGATAACCACCATAGCCTTTAGACGCAACGTCTTTAATGGTTAATCCTAAAGCTACTAATAATGAAAGCGGAGTAACAACCGTTAATAAGAAGTTCCAACCAAAGCCCAATTTGATACTTGAATATTGATTCACATGATCACGTAATTGCGCAAGCAATGGACGACGGAACCAAGACACCAAGATAATCGAGAACAAACCACCCGCCACGATACCAATGTTATTGGCAAAGTAGTCAATAATGTCAACAAAAGTAATTGCACTATGTGTTGAGAAAATTAAGGTTGATACAATGGCAGAACCACCTGCCACAATCGTTACGGCTTTTTTACGTGACCAGCCGAATTTATCTTGGAACGACGCAATTGGCACTTCCAAAATACTCACCATTGACGTTATACCCGCAACTGCAAGTGATGAGAAGAACAAGAAACCAAATAAATCACCGCCCGTACCCAAGCTCGAAATGATTTTCGGGAAAGCAATAAACGCAAGACCAATACCGCCTGAAACCACTTCATTTACAGGTACGCCCGCACTATGCGCCATAAAGCCCAATGCCGCAAAAATACCAATACCCGCTAAAATTTCAAATGATGAGTTGGCTAATGCAACGACTACACCTGAACCGGTCAAGTTGGTTTTTGCTTTTAAGTAAGACGCATAGGTCAACATGATCCCGAAACCAATCGATAACGAGAAGAAGATATGACCAAAGGCTGCTAACCATACTTTATAGTCAGTCATCGCATCCCAATTTGGTGTAAAGAATGCATTTAGACCTTCTGTAGCACCCGGTAAACGCACTGCTTGAATCACTAAAATCGAGAATAAAATCACCAACAATGGAATAAAGATTTTATTCGAAAGCTCTACACCCTTCTTCACACCACCATATAAAATGAACATGGTAATCGCCCAAACAATCACCAATCCAAAGAATAAGGTCGGTACAAAACCAAAAGCAATTCCATCGGCATTTTGCAAGTAGGTATTAAAGAAGAAGCCTTGCGTATCTTCACCCCATTTTTGACCAATTGAGTAGAAAATATAACTGCCGGCCCATGACAATACGCTGGCATAGTAGATCCCGATGATGAGTGTCACCATCACTTGCCACCAACCTAATGCCTCACTGTTCATAAGTTTTTTATATGCAGTTGGCGGAGCTTTTCGGAATTTATGCCCCACTGCATAATCTAAGAATAATAAAGGCAAACCCGCTGCAAAAATTGCAATTAAATAGGGAATTAAAAATGCACCGCCACCATTTTCATATGCTACGTAAGGGAAACGCCAAATATTTCCCAAACCTACAGCGGAACCAATAGCGGCAATGATAAATCCTGATCGTGCCGACCAGTTTTCACGATTATCTGACATAGAACACCTAAACCTCAGGCATCTTTAACTGCTGCTTGTTATGGTTATATCGCGAGCAAAAAAAGAACCATAAAAATAAAATTCTGGGTGTTTGATCTGGTGAGATACCTTGTGAGCGTCTATACCAAATTGCAAACAGAAAAATTACATGCGCATTTTGGTTAAAAACACCACAAATAACTTTCCCTTTGTATGAATTAACAATACTCACTTTTTTTAAGTTTTTCTGTAATTTCTACGGCAAATATTCCATTTTTATAATGTGTTTAGGCTTAAATGTTCATTTAATCAGCTTATTTTTCATACAATTTAAGTTATCAATAATATAACTTTTAGGAATATTTTATTTCCAATTAAATTTTTAAAGTTATTTCACTCGATAATGTCCGGTAATTTGATAGGCATGCAAAATATCTTCTTCCTGTGTGCCCTCTCCAATATTATGGATAATCAGCGGAACACCGCTACCTTTCACTTTACGATCTGAAACCACACCGATATGCACTAAACCACGCCCTAAGTCCCAAGTGACAATATCTCCGGCCAAATACTGCTTATCTTTGACAACAAAGCCCTGACGTAGCATCCAGGTTTGAATATTGGGAACACGCCGATGATCAATATTTTTATCAGTACTTTTTAAGCCCCATTTTTGTGGATACTGCTTAAAATTGGCTTTCATATCTTCATGAATGGCTTTTTGTAAATCAATTCCTTGCTGTCGTAATGCACGAATTACCACGTCGGTACAAACACCCTTGATTGATAACGCAGTGCAGTATACGCAGGATCATAATATAAGGTTTTCCCAATCTGACTGCGTGCATCCGTCACCATTTGAGTGGCGTTAAAGGCAAAGACAGCCATATTCACGGTCATCAAACTGACCAATAATAAAATTCGTTTCATTTTTTCTTATTCACTTTAGATTTTTGCAATGATTCAAAAACTGGGCTTCGAACAGATCCATGCTGAACCAAGCCCATGTTTAAACGGCTACAGTTTTATCGCCAATACGCGTTCTTCTTGCATATCTCGAATGGCAGACTGAATCCCTTCACGACCTAAGCCAGAATCTTTTACGCCACCATATGGCATGTTATCGACACGGAAAGATGGAATATCATTAATAATCACTCCACCGACATCTAAGTGATTCCAGGCATACAACATTTTATTCAAATTTTGCGTATAGACACCCGCCTGTAAGCCAAAACGGCTACTATTAATTTTGGCGATGCCTTTTTCAAAATTTTTGTATTTTTCTAAAATCGCTACAGGGCCAAAGATTTCATCTTTATACACTTCCAATGATTCATCGACATTTTCCAATAAAATTGGATCGAGCAATGCACCCTGATGTTCACCACGAACCAATGCTTTGGCACCTTTTTTTACTGCTTTATCGACCCATTTATGTACGCGTGTTGCTTCTGCTTCCTTAATCATTGGACCGACCATGGTACTTTCTAAATGAGGATCAGCGGCTTTAAGCTGCTTCATTCTCGCCACGAGTTTTTTCTTCACATCGGCATAGATATCAGCATGCACCAAGATGCGCTGTACGCTGATACACACTTGCCCTGCATGGTTATACGCCCCACCGACTAAGCGTTCAATAAATGCCGCTGAAATTTCAGTATCAGGCTCAACCAATACCGCAGCATTACCACCAAGTTCCAAAGTCACTTTTTTACGTCCCGCACGCGCTTTCATATCCCAGCCGACAACATCGGAACCGGTAAAGCTGAGCAGTTTAAATCGGTCGTCTGTGACCAAGACATCTGCGTGTTCACGTGGACAAGGTAAAACCGAAAAGGCACCTTTTGGTAAATCCGTTTCTGCTAAAACTTCCGCAATTTTTAAAGCTGAAATAGGCGTCAAACTTGCAGGCTTCAACACAAATGGACAGCCTGCGGCAATGGCAGGTGCAATTTTATGCGCAGTCAGATTGATCGGAAAATTAAACGGGCTGATCAACGATACAGGACCAATTGGCACATGTTTGACCATGCCTTGATAGCCAGATGCCGCTGCGGTAACCGCCAATGGGATCATGCGACCATCATCCATCTGTGTGACAGCATCGGCAGCAATTTGAAAGGTATTAATTAAACGTTCAACTTCAGCAGCTGCGGCTTTACGCGGTTTTCCACCTTCCGCAATTAAAATTTCAGTCAATTCTGCACGCATTTCATTAAAACGTTTAACACAGTGCAGTAAGATTTTTTGTTTTTGAAAAGGTTCCAATGCCGCCATTGCAGCGCTAGATTTAACCGCTGAATCAATGGCTTTTTCAATGGTTGCAGCATCTGCGAGTGCAACGCGTGCATATACGTCTTGGGTATATTTTTGATCCACTTCTAACCACTGATCGGTAGTCGCTGCTTTACCTGCAACATAGAGCGGATAGTCTTTTATATCTTGTACGGCTTTGGACATGACGATATTTCCATGATCTTGAGACATTATTGATAAATGTGAATAAATCTATGCCCTCTATCATGCGCTGACTGAACACAGAGTTCACTATATTTAAGTAACAAAATGAACCACAAGCCTCAAACTCAGCTACCTAATTGCCCTGAATACCATCCCTATTTTCAGATCTATGCTTGCACTGAAAAAATGATGATCGAGTCTCTATATAACAATGACATTAAATTAGAAAAGTTATTTAAAATAAAAAATCTCATTATTTATCATAATATTAATAAATTCTTCCAAACTAAATTAATAATAAAAAATGTGAATACAACATGAAAAAAGCCCATCAAATGACGGGCTTTTTAAATCTATGATTTAGCTATATGAACGTTGTGTTTTCACTGAAGCCTTATTCACATTTTCTAAAGCAGCAACTTCTTCATCCGTTTGAGCTTTGCGAATAAAGAACACTGCAATCGCTGCGATGACTACTGGAATTCCCACAGCCATAAAATTAATTTGATGTGGCAATTCTTGTGATAATAAATAGCCGATCAGAATCGGACCAACAATCGCACCTGTACGCCCCACAGCAGATGCCCAACCAATTCCTGTCGAACGAACAGACAGCGGATAATACTGTGCAACATAGCTATAGAGTAAAATTTGAGAACCAATTGCTGATGCACCTGCCACTGCAACCAAAAGGTAGATCACAGGCTGTGGAGAATTAAAGCCAAGTAAAGATAATGCCACAGCACCTGCTACACATAATGTAATGATCACCGGTTTTAAATGGAACTTATCCGCTAAGATACCTCCCCCAATCGTACCAATTACCGCACCAATATTCATCGCCAATAAGAACGTCAAACTGCTACCTAACGAATAACCTGCGGCCATCATTAGTTTTGGTAACCAACTACCTAATGCATACAGGGTTAATAGACACATAAAGAAGCATAGCCAAAACAACATCGTACTTATGCCACGACCTTGCTTATACAATGCTCTAACAGACGCTCCACCCGGAACAGCAACTTCAGTCAGTTCAAGTTGAGTATTTGCAGTCACCGTTTGCTCTGGTGCAATGGTTTGAATCATCCTACGAGCTTCATCGTGACGATTCACCTTCACCAAAAATGTGAGCGATTCAGGTAAAAACTTCCAAGCAAATGGCAACAGTAACAGTGGAATACCCGCAATGAAGAACATGATTTGCCAGCCATAATCCGCAGTAAACCATGAACCAAATAGAGCGGCCATGATGCCACCCATTGCATAACCACTGAACATAGTGGTCACTAAAGTACTGCGTAGATGCTTAGGTGCATATTCAGACGTCAATGCCACAAGGTTCGGTAATACTCCACCAATGCCAAGTCCAGCAATAAAACGTAAAGCACCAAATTCAGTAGGATTTGATGCAAAACCGCCTAGAAATGTGAATGTACTGAATAAAAATACACAGATCATGATGACTTTCTTACGGCCAATCTTATCAGCCAAAGTACCAAACATCATGGCACCAAACATCATCCCTGCAAGTGCTGTACTCGCAAGCATGCCTGCCTGAACAGCTGTTAATCCCCAATCTTTCATCAATAAAGGCAGCGCAACACCATTGATCGCTAAGTCATAACCATCAAATAAAATAAGAATTAGACACCACATCATGATACTGAAATGCGATTTTGTGAACTTAGCGTTATCGACAACGCTATTCACATTCATTGTGCTTGTAGACATTGAACCTCACCTCCAATTGTGAGTTTTATTTTTCGCTACAATGCCGTTTTTCAATGTAAATTGTCCAAAATTACAAAGGTATAGATCCATACCTTTTACATATATCCATGTTGTTTGGGAAGAAAATGTCATAAAAACTCGAATATTTTTGAAATATTTATACATAAAAAAGTCGATGGACTGCGGGTCTAGTTTTTATAATGATTAATTATCAATGTGTTATTAGAAGCTAAATCACAATCAGACGATAGATTATTTGATATGAAAATTGTCAGAATAAAACTCAAATTTTATAGAAAAAAATCGCAGTTCTACGATCTAAGTCGTAGATTTCTAAATCATAAGTCATCAGCCATCACTTAAGTCGATAATTAGGCATTTAAACTGTTGTTTTAGCTAACTTACATTCAGGTTTTCCGACATTTTTAGGCTGAGAATTCCCTCAATTGATGATTTTTAAATGCGTTTATTGTCTAATAATCATCCATGTTTAAATAATTCAAGTCTCAATCTATCAATATTTTTATCATCTCCCTGTTTTGTGCTTCTGCTTTTTTTATTATTTTTTTCTTTCCTTTTCCCGGCATAAAAAAACACCCCCTGCACTAGTCAGGGGGTGTTTCGAATAATGAGCTGGCGATGACTTACTCTCACATGGGTAACCCCACACTACCATCAGCGCTAAGAGGTTTCACTTCTGAGTTCGGGAAGGGATCAGGTGGTTCACTCTT
>NZ_VPCE01000019.1:0-54211 GCF_013418335.1 Acinetobacter sp. YH12145
GTCTATCTCGTCGGTATGGGGTGCATTCTAGAGCATTTCAGAATCATTGCAACCCCCAATTCACTATATTTTTCACGTATGTATTTTTTATAAGCGTTTTTGCTAAAAAAATTGCAATTTTACCTATTTTTTAAGCATTTTTTATAAATTTTTAGCAAATAGTCGATATTTAATTAAGTAAATTTCTTATATCTAGCAAATATTTTTCAGCGCTTTTAAGTCTAATAAAAGTGACTTTGATTATTTATTAATCATTAGTCTACTTTTCTGCCTCAAAGCACATCATTTTTTCTGTCATCACACCGATTCAAGCTTTATAGACTTTTTTAGCGTGCATTTTTATATTTCCCAGCATTCTTTTAACGTTCATATGCTAAATGTTGCATGACTTCCAAGATGACTTGTTGCTTACCACTGAAATCCTCGGCAGAAAATAGCAGCTTTGCACGTCGAGGGAGTTGTTCTCGCACCAATGCAAATAGTTGGTACTGTGCCGCGATATCCAAATCATGTAATTGTTGCTGCGCCTCACAAAATAATGCTCGTTTATGCTGTTTGGTTTGGTAGTCAAATAAATATCTCAAGATTCGATCGATCTGTTCATCATGATTATCGGTATTGTAATACGCCATGTTGTTGCTCTTTTCTGATTTTTGACCATTGTTCCATAAGGCCTGTTTTTGCAAAAATCATTTTAATTACATGCTTAGTCATTTTTGCTGATAAAAATACAGTCTATTTTATTTGAATAATCACTATTAACGATCACAGTCATAAAAAGCCACTATTTTTGGGCTTTAGACGCATAGAGCATAGGCTGCGTTTTACGTACACTCTTTTTATTTTTTAGGTGCAGGATGCCAACACAGTTTTTTCCACGCTTATTCTTACTATTAAGCGGATTAGGATTATTGGCTTTTGGTGTCGTACTCTCTATACATTCAAATTTAGGGACATCCCCTATTTCTTCGGTGCCTTACAGCTTTAGCTATATCTTTCCACTCACCGTCGGCACATTAACAGTATTAATGCACATCATCATGATACTGCTGCAAATGCTGATCTTAAAATCACACTTTCAGTGGATACAGTGGTTGCAATTACCCGTGGGAATTTTGTTTGGTGCATTTATTGACGGTTTAATGTGGCTGACCCAAGGCTGGAGCATAGAAAGTTACCCACTTCAACTCCTGGCTTGCTTGGCAAGTTGCCTGATCACTGCTTTAGGTGTGAGTTTAGTGGTCAAAGCCAGTCTAGTCCTCTTGGCCGCAGAAGGCCTCTATCAAGCTATTGCTGTTCGTTATCGCCTTGATTTTGGCAACTGTAAAACCTATGGCGACATTGTCTTGGTCAGTATTGCAGTTATCAGCAGTTGGCTGGTCTTACATCAAGTCATCGGTGTACGTGAAGGCACCATTATTACCGCACTTTTAGTGGGAACATTAGTTAAGCGGATCTTACCTAAATTAAGCTTCATTCAATTTAGTTCTAAGCCCTAAAACCAAGCTCGATTGAATCGGGCCTTTTTTCTGGCGCGATTAAAATCTTTAATACAGAAATGAATGTGATTTTTGAAAGGAATAGCTCAATTTTACAAATAAAAAAGGGAAAGATCTCTCCCAAAATCTTTCCCTTAGAATTGAATCTTTAGTCGATCCATCGTGTAGTTATTATAGTTATTTGTTAACTCACTAAAAAAAGAGTCCCTTGGGGAAGAGACTTATAAAAAGTGGAGTTATGATTATGTACCCTCTAGATGGTATATATATCTCTCTAGATGAATAAATCTTATACATAAAATTCGAGAAATGCAACACATTTGGCAAAATTTAAGTGTTGTTTTTATAAGGTTTTTTTTGAATTTGCTTATTTATATTATTAATATATTAATTGGTAAAAAAAAGCAGGCCGAAGCCTGCTTTTAATTCAATAACTTAACTAAAAATTCAAGAATTTATTAGTCGGTAAAAGTTACTTTTGCGATTGCTTTTTTGCTCGCTTGGATGATCAAAGTTTTGTTTTCTGACACAGCATAACTTGCATCGACCACTTCCCAATCCACTTTCACTGCACCACGACCAATCGCATCTTTTGCTTGAGCTGCATTTTTAGTCAAACCCGCTTCACGCAAAATAGAAGTAATGAAAATCTCACCACCAAATGCGCCACGAGAAATCGTCACTTCTGGTGTACCTTCTGGAAGTTCACCTTCAGTAATCAAGTTACCTGCACCTTTGTGCGCATTTGCCGCAGCTTCTGCGCCATGGAAACGCTCAACCAATTCAAGTGCAAGAATTTTCTTCACTTCTTGTGGGTTACGACCTTCAGCCACTTCTTTGAGCAACTGTTGAATCTCTTCAATCGATTTAAAGCTCAACAAGTCAAAGTAACGTTCGATCAAATCATCTGGCATTGAAAGCACTTTTTGGTACATCGCACCCGGTGCATCAAATACAGCAATATAGTTACCCAAAGATTTAGACATTTTATTTACGCCGTCTAAACCTTCAAGAATCGGCACAGTAATGCACACTTGAGATTCTTGGTCATAACGGCTTTGTAATGTACGACCCATCAGCAAGTTAAAGGTTTGGTCTGTACCCCCCAACTCTACATCCGCTTCTAGCGCAACTGAGTCATAACCTTGCACCAATGGATATAAAAATTCGTGAATCGCAATCGGTTGATGGCTGTTATAACGTTTAGTGAAATCATCACGTTCCAACATACGTGCCACAGTTTGCTGTGAAGCCAACTGAATCAAGTCAGCAGCAGTTTTTTGACCAAACCACTCTGAGTTGAACACAACTTTAGTTTTCGCAGGGTCAAGAATCTTAAACACTTGTTCTTGATAAGTTTTCGCATTTTCTAAAACTTTTTCACGTGACAACGGTGGACGTGTAGCGCTCTTACCCGTTGGGTCACCGATCATGGCTGTATAGTCACCAATCAGGAAGTAAACTTCATGACCTAAATCTTGGAAAACTTTTAATTTATTAATCAGAACCGTATGACCTAAATGTAAATCAGGTGCAGTCGGGTCAAAACCCGCTTTAATTTTTAATGGGCGATTCTGCTTTAATTTCTTAAGAAGATCTTCTTCAGAAATAATCTCATGTGTGCCTCGTTGGATGAGGGCAAGTTGTTCTTCAGCCGGCAGGAAATTTGACATCACAAAATCCAAATAGATCAGTTATACAATTTGTGCGATATACTAACACTTTTTCAGCACATTGCAGGCTTAAGAATCATCATGACAGCGATCTACATTGGGGTAATGACCGGCACAAGCATGGATGGTGTCGATATTGTTGCTGCTTCTTTTGATCCTTTAGAGATTCATGCGACGCTCACACTTCCCTTTGACCCAGACCTTCGTGATGAACTGATGGCCCTCACCTTGCCTGATGACAACGAAATTGATCGTATGGGTAAGGCAGACGTTGCTTTAGCTCAAATGATCGGTCATGGCATCAATGAATTGATCGAGAAGAATGAGCTAGATCGTAGTCAAATCAAGGCGATTGGCTCACATGGACAAACCATTCGCCACCGCCCTGAACATGGTTTTACCCTGCAAATTGGCGACCCCAATATTATTACCGAACTCACTAAAATCCCGGTGATTTCAGACTTCCGCCGCCGTGATATGGCTGCGGGTGGTCAAGGCGCACCTTTAGTTCCTGCGTTCCATCAAGCGCTTTTCCAACATGACACCATTCACCGTGTGATTTTAAACTTGGGTGGCATTGCCAATGTCAGCATGTTACCTGCAGGTCAACCTGAAGCCGTGTATGGCTTTGATACAGGCCCTGCCAACATTTTAATGGATGCTTGGTGCGAACGTTATACTGGTCAGCCCTATGATGAAAATGGGAACTGGGCAGCTTATGGTCAACCTATTCGCAGTCTGCTCGACCGCTTACAAGCACATGAGTTTTTCTCTAAAGAACCACCTAAAAGCACAGGTCGTGAAGACTTCAATCTTGAATGGTTAGATGAACAGATTCTCGATTGGCGTGGAGATCTCGAATATGATGAACTTGAAGATACGCCAGAAAACATTCAAGCAACCTTAATGAAACTCACCACACGTGCCATTAAAAAAGCCATTTATCGTTCTGATATGGATACTGGTGAAGTCTATGTATGCGGTGGTGGTGCATACAATTCGCACCTATTAGAGCAACTGCGCTGGCGTTTACGTAAACATGAATGGACGGTACAAAGTACTGCAGATTTAGGCTTAAGCCCAACATGGGTGGAAGCCACAGCCTTTGCTTGGTTGGCGATGCGCTTTGTCAATCAACTCAGTGCAAATTTACCAAGTGTGACGGGTGCTGCTGGCTATCGTATCTTAGGTACAATCACTGTGGTTTAAGAGTCAAAAACATATAAAAAAGGTCTGCAATTGCAGACCTTTTTATATTGACAAGCTTTGATATAGATTCACTACTATATAAAAGCATAGCTCAAACTTAATTCATCATTGCCTTGGCATGCTCATTACGAAATGCCCGTAAAATCTGCTGTCCCGCCCGACCTGTTGGACTTAAACCCAGTCGATTTTGCTCTTGTCGAATGGCTTGACGGGTTTTATCTCCAATTAATCCATCCACTTTACCAATGTCATATCCACGGTTAAGTAAAAATTGTTGAATCTCACGTCGTTCCGCACGCGAAGTCCCAGGATCATCGGTTGGCCATGTCGTACTAAAGCCACCCTTGCCTTGCAAGCGATCGGATAAATGCGCAATCGCTAATGCATAACTCTCTGCCGCATTATAGCTGTAGATTGCATCGAAATTTTTAAACACCAAGAACACAGGCCCACTTGCCCCAGCCGGTGCCATTAAACCTGCTTGGCTCGATCCAGAAAGGTTACCTTGAATTAACGGAGTACCATCGGCACGCTGCAAACCACGATTCATCCAGCTGTCCAAGGATTTTTTATTACGGCGACTTTCACCACTGATCGACATTCCTTCGGGAATTTTTACTTCAAAGCCCCACGGCTGACCAGTTTGCCAACCACGCTTTTTCAGGAAATTCGCAGTTGAAGCCAACGCATCTGTGGTGCTCGATACCAAATCACGGCGGCCATCACCATCAAAATCCACGGCCAGCTCTTCATAAGTGCTCGGCATAAATTGGGTATGACCAAATGCACCTGCCCACGAACCTTTCAATTGTGATTCATTTAAATCACCACGCTGCAAAATCCGCATGGCAGCAAAAAACTCACCACGGAAATAGCTTTGACGGCGCCCTTCACAACTCAAAGTGCCCAATGACTGCAATAAAGGATAGCTACCCGCAATATCACCAAAATTACTCTCTACACCCCAAACCGCAACCACGGTTTCAGCAGGCACACCATAAGCCGCCGCGACACGGTTTAATACATCGCGATGCTGCGCCAACTTCTGCCGACCCAGTTGTACACGCTCTTCATCCACCAGACCTGACAAATAGTCCCAAATCGGTGTTGAAAACTCAGGCTGATAGTTGAGCTTTTCAATCACAGAATAATCAGGTGTTAAATTTTGTGTATAGCGATCATAAGTGGATGCACTCACACCAGCATTCATTGCTTGCGAGCGCAAATTGGCTAAACAACCTTGAAAGTTATTTTGTGGTGAAATGCTGCTGGTTGTAGGCATGCTCGACGAATTGACAGACTGACCATTAATAATCAACTCGGCATTTGCCTGAGTTATTGCCAATAAAGCAGTCCCGAAAACAAATCCTAAGTGATGCTTCATACCCTAGATCTTTTTTGAATTTAAATTGTTGCTTTAACAATAGCAGCTCAAAGCAAAAGTTAAAGGTTCAAAACGTAAATTTAAATTCATATTTTCTACTTATTTAAATTCATTTTTAAAATTTGAATTCAAAAGTAGTTATCCACAACCCAACTTTAAATTCACTACAAACCAAACACCGGTTTAAATTTAAATTCAAAACTTTAAATTCAAAAATAAACTGCATGCATAAAAAATTATCCACAAATGCAAAATGGGGTAAAAATTCATTTTTATTATTAATAATCAAAATATTATAGGTTTTAAAATATACTCCCTATAGATCCAATAAGTCTGAGCAACTTTTAAATTCAAATTTTTAAATTTAAACACAGAGAAATGAATTCATTTTTTCAAATTTGAATTCATAAACTTTGAATTCATTTTTTCGTATAAGATTTTTTGAATTCAAATTCATAGTTTGAATTTAAAAACACAATTTGAATTCAAAACGCATTGGTTATTTTTGATTTTGATTCACACACATCACAGGCTATTGATACACAAAAAATAATACGAAGATTAACGCAGAATATTTATAAACGAACGAACACTTTATGATCAATAGTTTCTTATCGTTTCAGCGATAAACGGTGTGATTTTGCAAAGAGGCGCAATGATGCCCGAACTACAGCAATAAAAAAAGCGGCCATGTGCATGACCGCTTTTTTATCATTCAAACACAGGTTTAAATGGTCATATCTTCGCTAAGTGCCAGTGGATTCGGCAAAATTTTCGCCAAAGCACGGCATAAAGCTGTTAATTCAGCAGTATCGTTCGGCATTAAAGTGATGTGACCGATTTTGCGGCCTTCACGCTCTGTTTTGTTATACAGATGCAAATGCGCGCCATTCAGTGCCAATACATCTTCAGACTTCGGATGTTGACCAATGATGTTTACCATGACCGTTGGACGAACAACTTCAGTCGAACCCAAAGGTAGGCCTGCTACAGCACGAATGTGGTTTTCAAATTGTGAACACACTGCGCCTTCAATCGACCAATGCCCCGAGTTATGCACACGTGGCGCCATTTCATTGGCATATAAGCCTTTATCTGTCACAAACAGCTCTAGCGTCAAAACACCGACATAATTCAAATGATTGAGCAGGCGAGTAATGTAGTCTTGCGCAACTGGTTGTAAGTCTGCGCTGTTTGGCGCAGGCACAATTGAATGCGACAAAATACCGTTGTGGTGGTGGTTTTCCGCCAATGGCCATGTTTTCACATCGCCATCTTGACCACGCACCGCAATGATTGAGACTTCACGTGAGAAGGTTACAAAGCTTTCCGCAATCAATTCACCAGCAGGGCCCAGTTCAGCCCATGCTTGATCCATTTGCTCAGCGCTACGTAGCACAAATTGACCTTTACCGTCATAACCGCCACGCGATGTTTTCAGTACGATGGGTAAACCCAACTCAGCAACAGCAGCTTGTAAACCCTCGAAAGATGTCACGGCCTTATAAGGTGCAACTGGGATAGCCAATTCATCAAACAAAGCCTTTTCGGACAAACGATGCTGTGCAATCGCTAAAGCTTGGCGCGGTGGGTGCAATGCTTTGTTCTTGGTCAACACATCAACATCTGCTAACGGAGTATTTTCAAACTCTAAGCTGAAAACATCTGCGCTCTGAATGAAATCTTGCAAACCATTTTCAGCTTGAGTCGAAATCACTGGACCCAGCGCTGCAGAAGGGCAGTCGGTACTCGCTTCAAAGAAGGTGCATTGAATGTTTAAAGGCAATGCCGCTTGCGCCATCATGCGACCAAGCTGGCCACCACCAAAAATACCAATGGTTTTATCCATGAGAAATGCCCCTTAATTAAGCTTGACCCGGAATATTTTTACTCGCCACTTTATCGGTTTGCGCAGCACGGAAATCTGCAACATTTTTTGCGATTTCAGGACGCGTTAAACCTAAAATTTGTGCCGCCATGATCGCTGCATTGGTCGCACCCGCTGGGCCAATCGCCAAAGTACCAACTGCAATACCTGCTGGCATTTGCACGATAGACAGCAATGAATCCACGCCGTTTAAAATTGATGATTTTACCGGTACACCAAGTACAGGTAGGTCAGTCTTGGCTGCACACATACCTGGTAAATGCGCTGCACCGCCAGCACCGGCAATAATCACTTGAATACCACGATCACGTGCGGTTTCAGCATATTCGAATAATCGATCTGGAGTTCGGTGTGCAGATACAACTTCCGCTTCAAATGGGACGCCAAGCTGTTTGAGCATATTGGCAGTGTTTTCTAGCGTTGCCCAATCCGATTGAGAACCCATGATAATTCCAACGAGAGGAGTGTCTTGTGAAGCGGCCGCATTCATTGCAATGTTTCCAGAGATTAAAGTAAGAGAGAGTAAATCTCGACTAGAGCCAAGCTTTAATAAGAGCCCCATATTATAGACTGAAAATTCATCTCAATAAAATTTAACGGTTGTCTTTAAAGAGAAAACTCCATAATATTTTGATGAAAATATTTTTATTTTTTTCAATTTTATAAAAACTTTTATTAAATCAATATTTATAAGACACTTTAAACATGAAACAGATCTTTATCTTGCTCACTTTAGCCCTAAGCTCTCCGAGTTTTGCCCAACTCGTTCAACTCAATACAAGCCAATTTGAAAAAGACTTTAACCTCTTACAGAAACAAAAAGGGCTATAACGGCCAAATTAAGAGTAATGGCTACATCCACGAAAAATTTTTAGTCACCGGAAAATCTATTATTGATGAACGTAAGCCGGTCAAGATGACAGGCTATTACAAAGCAGATGATGGCCGCGATAAAATGTATTCAATTTCAGAATATCGTGTGTATTGCGATGACCAAAGCTATGGTTTTGCTCTCATGAACTTTGAAGCAGACGGTCAAATGACTGTACTGACTAGTGAGAGTGATTATGCCTTTGACTATGAAGATCCCGCTCCACGAGACCGTGAGTTTAGTAAAGTCCTCAAAAATGCCTGCAAACACGCCTCACTTAAATGATCAGAGCCATGCAGCATTGGATCAGTTAAGCACTGCGAAACACGAAATAGACACATCCAAAAAGGCATAAACCTGCCCACAAATAGTCCAACTTAAAGGGTTGTTTAAAAAGGAAAATCATAAATGGAACGAAGACCAATAGCGTCACGACTTCTTGTGTGATTTTCATTTGGCCCAATGACCACCCATGTTTGGCCAACAGTCGCGTTGCTGGAATCATAAAACTATATTCGAGTAACGCGATCGCCCATCCAAATAAAATCGCTTGCCAAAGCGGTGCATCATGTAAAAACTTCAAATGCCCATACCAGGCCAAAGTCATAAAACAGTTGGAAATAATCAATAAAAACAGGGCAAGTGACATAAGCAATCAAGATCGCAAAAAATTGCGCATATTGTACGTTTTTCATCACGATTTCGCGCCTATTTTCCGTGTTTTATCCTCAAGAAAATTGCGTACATTTGATCAGTTACGAGCTCAATCTTTTTGCACGATCTCATACAAAAAAATCTATCTTTTCCCTAAGACCCTTGCTATGGTTGCTCTCAAATGAAATTAACCTTTTCAACCAAATCTATAATGACAACACCACAATAACAAAGTGATGTGTCGATAAAAGCAGTGGAGTTAGAACGAATGCATCTGCATATCTTGGGTATTTGTGGCACCTTTATGGGTTCATTGGCGCTCTTGGCGCGTGATTTAGGACATAAGGTGACGGGTTCAGACCAAAACGTTTACCCACCAATGTCTACCCAATTGGAAAATGCAGGCATTACCTTAATGCAAGGCTATGACCGTAGCCACCTTCAACCACACCCAGATCTCGTGATTGTCGGCAATGCAATGAAACGTGGCATTGATGCAGTGGAATACATGCTGAACGAAGGCCTGCCTTATATTTCTGGCCCACAGTTCCTTGCAGACCACGTGCTACAAGGTAAACATGTCTTAGGTGTTGCAGGCACACATGGCAAGACTACAACCACAACCATGTTGGCATGGGTGCTCGATCAAGCGGGTTTAAACCCGGGTTTCTTGATTGGCGGCGTACCCTTAGGCTTTAGTGAAAGCGCACGTTTAGGCGGTGGTCAATATTTCTGTGTAGAAGCCGATGAATATGATTCGGCATTCTTCGACAAACGTTCTAAGTTTGTGCATTACCATCCTAAAACAGCGATTTTAAATAACCTTGAATTTGACCATGCCGATATCTTCGAAGACTTGGCTGCGATTCAAAAGCAATTCCATCATCTAGTGCGTACTATTCCAAGTGAAGGCCGTATCATTGCGCCCATCACTGAAACAAATATTGATGAAGTCTTGGAAATGGGCTGCTGGACACCTGTAGTGCGTACATCTTTAGATGCCAATGACAAATCTGAATTGTATGCAGAACAATTGTCTGCTGACGGTTCACATTTCAAAGTGCTTCAGCACGGTGTAGTGAAAGGCGAAGTGAAATGGAACATGACTGGGCAACACAGTGTAGCCAATGCTTTGGCAACCATTGCTGCGGCTGAACATGTCGGTGTTTCGATTGAAACGGCGTGTGAAGCACTTTCAAATTTTGGCGGTGTAAAACGTCGTATGGAGCTTTTGGGCACAGTCCGTGGCATTGAAGTTTATGACGACTTTGCACATCACCCAACGGCGATTGATACCACATTAGAAGGTGCGCGTAAGCGTCTGGGTCAACGTAAGCTTTGGGCAGTAATCGAGCCACGTTCTAATACCATGCGCATGGGTAGCCATAAAGATGGGCTTGCACATTCTGCACGCTTAGCAGATGAAGTGATTTGGTATCAACCTGAAGGTTTGGATTGGGATTTACAACCTGTGATTGAAGCTGCTGCGAATAAAGCTGTCGTGGCACGTTCACTCGATGAGATCATCCAAACTATCGTAAGTGAGGCAGGTGAGGGCGATGCCGTGGTGATTATGTCGAATGGCGGTTTTGGTGGTTTACATCAGAAGTTGATCAGTGCATTAAAAGCCTAAACCCACTAGATAAAATAAAAAAAGCCCGCTGCGCGGGCTTTTTTTTGTGCCGTATTGTCATAGTTAATGTGAAATTTGAACACACTTATTCAGATTTTTATATTCTATGATTAAACAACTAATCTAGGATTGATTAGTCAATGAAATTCCTTCAGATATTCAAATCTAGGGTGACGAAATGGACAATATATCTACAACAATTACAACCCAACCGACAAACCTTCTGGCTGAACCAGAAATTAGTGAAGCAACAAAGAAAAGATCTTTAATCGCGAGTACCGTAGGTAATTTACTCGAATGGTATGATTGGACAATTTATGCCGTTGCTTCCGTATATATCGCAGCAGCTTTGTTTGATAAAACAGATCCTACATCTGCATTATTAAACACGTTGGCAGTATTCGCAGTTGGCTTTATTTCTAGACCATTAGGTGGATTTATTTTTGGTCCATTAGCTAATAAATTTGGTCGAAAAAATATCATGCTCACCACTATGGTCCTGATGGCAATAGCAAGTTTCATGATTGCACTCATACCAAGTTTTTCAAGTATTGGTTATTGGGCATCATTGCTGTTACTTATTGCTAGGCTTATTCAAGGTTTTGCACATGGTGGTGAAATGGCAACATCTTTTGCATATATTGCAGAAATTGCTCCCAATAAACGCCGTGGTTTATGGGCGAGTAGCTCTTATGTTGCAAATGGTACTGGTACACTTTTAGCAACATTATCCTTTGCAGCACTGAACATATTTTTCACTTCTGAAGAGGTCTATGAATGGGCTTGGCGAATTCCATTTATTGCTGGCGGTATGCTTGCTTTTTTTGCGATTTATCTACGTCGTAACATGGTTGAAAGTCATGTCGAGTCTGAAGCAAAAAACGATGATGTCAATTGGAGCACTGGTAAGTTTTTACGTACAGGCTTTAGACTATTTCTGTATGAAGCTGGCTCGACAATTACTTTTTATACTTGGGTCGTATGCGTCTCTATTTATGCCATTACCTATCAAGGAATGGACCCGAAATCAGCGTTTATCGCGAGTTGTTGCGCACAGGTCATTTATATTATTTGCTTACCATTTCAGGGATTACTCTCCGATTATATTGGACGTAAGAAAACGACATTAATTACATATGCAGGCTGTGCTTTAGTGATGTTTCCATTATGGAATATCATTAGCAATGAACCATGGACATTATTTGTTGCACAAACGATTGGTTTGATCTTAATCGGCTTTTTAATGTCATGCAAAGCGGCCACGATGTCTGAACAAATTCCAACGAAATATCGTACGAAAATGCTCGGCTTCTTTATGTCCCTTGCTATTGCTTTATTTGGTGGTACGGCATCTTATATCAACACATGGTTATATTCGACAGATCGCGGTTGGATGTTTAGTGCTTATCTCATCATTATTTGTATCGTGGCATTCTTAGTTGTTGTTCGATGGAAAGACAATACTGGTATTCCATTAGATCAAATTAAATAGCTTTTATGATCAAAAATCTCCCTTAAATAGGGAGATTTTTTATTTAACATTCCATGGGTTGAGCTTAACTTTCTCCATCCAAAAGTTCATAAATGTTTTAATACGTGGACTCAAAAATTTGCGATTAGGATAAATGAGATAAATCGGTTCCAATTCCCGAATTTTATAATCACTTAAGATTGGAATTAGCTTCCCATTTTGAACATCTTTAGACACATTGTAATCAGCTAAACGGACAATACCTTGACCATCTAAAGCCAAATCACGTAAAAAATCACCCTGTGAAAAAGATGCCAATGGCTTTATTGGCAAACTAAAGCGATCTCCTTTATGTTCATATTCCCATAAATTCCAATCATTCATATAACTGAAATGAAAGCACCGATGGTTGAGTAAATCTTTTGGCTCTTTAGGGACACCATATTTATTTAAATATTCAGGTGCAGCACAAGTAATCCATTCACTTGTGCCCAAACGGGTCGTGACACGAGATGAATCAGGTAATTTTCCACCATAAATAGCTAAATCGATTCCTTTTTCAAACTCATCCACATAACGAGATTCAATCTTTATCTCTACCTGTAAATTTGGAAATTGTTCAATAAATTCAGGTAACCATGGCAAAATTTGATGTCTTGCAAATGTAGGCATGGTTCTAATACGTAATGAACCAGACACTTGTTCTGGAAAATGCTCTGCGAGGGAATCCGCTTCTGCCATCGCGATAACAACTTTACGCGCACTTTCTAAATATAATTGACCTTCTTCTGTCAGTGTAAGCTGTCTTGTCCCACGCTGAATTAATCGAACTTTGAGACGATTTTCAAGTCGGCTTATCATTTTACTCATCGCTGAAGGAGTCAAATCATGGACTCGCGCAGCTGCAGATAAACTCCCATGTTCGTACGCCCAGATAAAAGCAAGCATTTGTTTATAATTATCCATAATGATCACTCCATTTTTATTCTATTTTTTAACGTATTTTTAAAGACTTAAACAAGTGTATATCTCCTTTAATCTATGCCATTTTTTCATAGATATTGTGAATTTTAACAGGGTAATCAATTGAATTTTCTTTGCTACCATGAACTCACAAATTGCAACACAATAAGGATTTTTAACAATGAATGTTCAAAATAAAGCAATAAATCAATATGCAGAAGATATGCCATATCAACTGCCTCAAGTTCCTTACATGCCACAAGAAATCGTGACCCAAGATGTACTAAGTGAAATGCTAAAAGATGATGATCTTTGGGTTCCAAGCTCAGAAAATGGCTGTGTAAGTTTTAAACCCCTTTTACTTAGCGTAAGTGGTGGATATTTCATAAATTTATTAAAAGTAAAAAAAAGTGGCATTTTATCGCGCCATCGTCACAATGGCCCTGTACATGCTTTTGTACTCAAAGGCCGTTGGCACTATTTAGAGCATGATTGGGTTGCGGAAGAAAACTCTTTTGCTTTCGAACCACCAGGTGAAGCACACACTCTGTATGTTCCTGAAGATGTTGATGAAATGATCACCTTATTTACTGTGTATGGTGGTTATATTTATGTTGACCCATATGGAAAAGCAGAAGGCTATGAAGATGTATTTACTAAACTGGAACAAGCCCGTGCTCACTACAGAAAGTTAGGTATTCCTGATTCCGAATTAGAAAAAATCATTCGTTAATTTTCTCAAAAAAAAAAGCCCGATGCGCGGGCTTTTTTTTATTCACACTCAGCTTAAAAATAATTCTGATAGCCTCGGTTTTTATAGCCTAAATCCAGCTTAACGGGCTGTTCAACATTCTCTAATCTTAACAAGGTCGTTAAAAACGCCTGAATTTGTTCTAGATTGAGCACGTCGGGTTGAAAGCTTGAATGTCCAAAGCGCTGAAACAAACTAGCAATTTCACTATGTCGGTTGACATATTTCATCGACCATTTTGAAAAATCGATTTGATCAATAGTTTGATCAGGATAACGCACAATATCCCGATGGCGAGTATCTTTCGCAATATGCTGAAAAAGCTGTTCGAGAGCCGCTTGCTCACCTTGCAAGCATTGGAAGAACCGGCCTTCGGCATAGTACAGCACGCCAAAAATACGCTGTTCGGTATTGAAGCTGCGGGCTCTCACCAAAATATCACTTAAATCTTGTATTAAATCAAATTGTTGTTCTACACGTGTACTGGCATAACAGAGTTGTATCATTGTGTTTATTCTTAAAGTATTTGTACGATTTTAACGTAGAAAGTTCTACAGGATGAGTAAATATTTGTATATTTTTTAATCAAATGTGCTTTTTAACTTACAACAGAAAACCAAGATCACGTATACCGATATCACCTTCATTTTTTTAAACTTATACATATTAAAACAACGAAATTATTTCTATTTGAAGATGAATAAAGAGGCCGACCATGCTTAAAAATTTACTCATTTTTTTATCGATCACTTGTGTATATTTTGCCGCCTTGATCGTACTGAATAATTTTGGCGTTTCAGATTTTTTTAATGTTGTTATTTGCTCATTTATTTTAGGAATAATACTGCGTACTGTGATTCCTCACTATCTCATTTATTTACTGATGATGATGACTATTGGCAGTATTTATTTTGTACTGAATGACTTTGCATTATTAAATATCATGTGTTTAAGCTTATTTTTAGGGATATCAAGCTGCTCGATCTTATTGCAGTTTTGGCCAAATCTTTTTAAAGCACCTTCAACGCTGTTAAAATTAAAGCTCAATTAAATACAAATTAGCTTTTAAGTTTTTTTTAAAATTTCATAATGATAAAAAAGCCCGCATCGCGGGCTTTTTTAGGCTTGAACATCGGCAAGGGTTTTATCTCTACGAAACATCACATCAACATAAGAACAAGTAGGAATAATCTTTAAGTGTTTATCACGAGCGAATTCCACCAAATGATCCAATAACACTCGAGCCATCCCTTGCCCACGCAATGAGTCATCTACCCACGTGTGATTTGCCACAATGGTATGTTCATCACGCCATAGATAACTCATTTCTGCAAGGCGTACACCCTCAGCATTTAACTGAAAAAATTCACCTTTTTGACCATTATCTTGATGTTGCATAGTCACTGTTTTTTCTTCCTTTTTATGAAAAAATACACCGTGTAACAAACGAGAAAGTGATTGGTACAGAACTTAAACAACCTATATTCAACTGTAGGTGATAATAAATCCGTACACCTTTCACATTAATTAAAAAACAATTAAATCACACTTGCCGGATATTTTTATTATGGACCTTTATCTTATCGCCATTTTTGTATTGCTGATTATTGCAACATGTTTGGTTGTATCGCTGTATAAATCACGATCTTAATTCAATTTCACAGCTAGATTTCAAATAAAAACAGCCTGATTGCAATACGATCAGGCTGTTTTTATTTATCCAAATGATTAATCCGCATCACGCTGTACAATTTAGCGTAGAACATCACGAATCGATTCATCTTTATCAAATACAGATTTTGCAAAAGGGCAGAGTGGAATAATTTTCACGTTCTTTTCCCGAGCAAAATTCACTGCTGCATCGAGGAGATGTCGTCCAACACCTTGTCCTCGCAAGCTGTCACTGACATCGGTATGATCAATAATAAATTTATCATCGCCTGCCCATGAGTAAGTCATCTCTGCCAAACGTTCCCCATCTTGCTCAACAAAGAAAGCTCCTTTTTTTTGATCATCATCTTGTTGTACAAACATCTTAAATTTCCTCCATTTTTTTATAAATTGGCATGTAATGCAGGTCAACTCTGTTGTTTTTGTATTAATTTAAAGCGCATGCACAGGGCTTAAATCGGTTCCTGCTTGTGTATAGAGCATAGTAAAATAAGCCACTTTATTTATTTGAAGACACTCATGTCTGCCTCTCCCTCCGAAACGGCTTCTTCTGGCTCTTGGACGGCTGTGATTGCTTTGGCTTTCGCAGCATTTATTTTTAATACCACTGAATTTGTACCTGTCGCGTTGCTCAGCGATATTGGCAAAACATTTAGCTTAGCCGCGACCGATGTCGGCATCATGATTACGCTGTATGCATGGGTGGTTGCGCCGATTTCTTTGCCGATCATGTTATTGACCAAAAATATTGAACGTCGATCACTCCTGATTTGCTTATTTATGGTGTTTATTATCAGCCATGTTCTGTCGTATTTCGCATGGAGCTTTAATACTTTATTGCTCAGTCGAATTGGCATTGCTTTCTCGCATGCACTTTTTTGGTCAATTACTGCGTCGCTGGCAGTTCGTGTTGCACCGAAAGGCAAAGAATTTCAAGCCTTGGGACTTTTAGCCACAGGCACAGCTTTGGCAATGGTTCTCGGTATTCCGTTTGGGCGGATGGTTGGAGAAGCCTATGGTTGGCGAAATACCTTTGCTCTGATTGGCATTGGCGCCAGTATCGTTTGCCTGATTTTAGCCAAAACGCTGCCAATACTGCCGAGTTTGAACTCTGGCTCGCTGAGCAGCCTAAAACAGTTTATTCGTCGTCCAAGCTTAATGATGGTCTTTGCATTAACCATTATTGTAATTAGTGCGCAATTTACCGCATATAGCTATATCGAACCGTTCTCACTCAACATTGCTGCATTCAGTTCCATGCAAACCACCACGTTGCTATTAATCTTTGGTGCAGCAGGTTTTCTGGGATCTTATCTCTTTGGGAAATTTGGTGGGAAATATTCCAAAGTTGCGATTCCTTTAAGTACAGCCACACTGGCTTTATCCATGCTGCTGTTGCTTCCTGTTTCTTTGAGTTTTGCAGGTGTGAGTGCCGTGTGCCTACTATGGGGCATGAGTATCATTGGATTTAGTCTCGCATTACAGTCAAAGACACTACATCTCGCATCCGACGCCACAGATGTCGCCATGGCCATTTATTCAGGACTTTATAATGTCGGCATTGGCGGTGGCGCACTCTTGGGCGGCATGGTCAGCGTTCATTTCGGTTTGAGTTATATCGGCGTGATCGGAGGAATCATCGCGGTGATCGGCACACTTTTAGCCTTAGCGTTGGTACACCGTGGTGATTTTAATCCTCCCGTGACACATTAAGTGAATTCGAAAATTGCTGATTGCACTTTGTACTAAAAACTGTCATGCTTTGCCGCATATTTGGACAGTGTCCAAAACAAAATTTGAACAAGGGGAGTAGCCTCCTCCAAACGTAAACCTTGTTTTACGTGTCAGAATATCGTCATTACACTTTGCAAAAAGTCGGTATCTGAGCATCGCTGCTGCAAATCATTACAGTACGATGTAGGCAAGACCTTGATCATGTTGTCTCAGGCGTTTTATTTCGTCTGGCAACTGGTCGAGGTTTTTTTATGGCTGGTTGTTAGATGTGGAGAATACACATGGAAACGATTGGCTCTTTATGGCTATATCTGGCATTTTTCGGTTTAGTCACCATCATGCTACTCATCGACTTTTTAGGCTTTAAAAATAACAAAGGCCAAGAAGTCAAAGTCAAAACCGCTGCCTATTGGAGTATTGCATGGGTCTCTGTGGCTACCTTATTCGGTGGCGCATTGTGGCTCTACTTACAGCAAACCGCTGGTGTCGCTGTTGCAAACACCAAAGTCATGGAATATTTCGCTGGTTATCTGCTCGAAAAATCACTCGCAATTGATAACGTTTTTGTCTGGCTCATGATTTTTGCAGCCTTTGCCATTCCACCTGCTTTGCAGCGCAAACTGTTACTCTACGGTGTCCTCGGTGCAATTGTACTACGTACTATCTTTATTTTTATTGGGGCATGGTTCGTTCAAGAATTCTCTTGGGTGTTATACATCTTCGGTGCATTCCTAGTGTATACCGGCTTTAAATTCCTTAAAGGCCAAGACGAAGAAGATAAAGATATCGAAGATATGGCGATTTTGAAGTGGCTACGTAAACACATGCGTATTACCCCTCAGATGCATGAAGATAAATTCTTCGTTCGTCAAAATGGTGTCTTGTGGGCAACGCCGCTCTTTTTAGTGTTGATCTTGGTTGAAGCATCGGACGTCATTTTTGCGGTTGACTCAATCCCAGCAATCTTTGCAGTTACCTCTGACCCATTCATTGTACTGACTGCAAACTTAATGGCGATTTTAGGTCTACGTGCCATGTTCTTCCTCTTGTCTGGTGCTGCATCGAAAATGCATTACTTACCATATGGTCTGGGCATTATCCTGGTATTTATTGGCGCTAAGATGCTATTGCTCGATGTGTTCCACATGCCAATTTGGATTTCACTCGGCTTTATTGTGGTGACCTTAACCATCACCGCGTGGTTATCGATCCGACACAGCAAGAAGTACCATGAAACCACGCTTTAAAACACTTAGATGATTAAAAGCCTTCTTTCGAGAAGGCTTTTTTATTCTGCAACGAAAACTTGGACTAAGCTTCAGGCGTCATCAAGAGTTTGAGTTTCGGCCAGCGTTGTAAAAATTGTTTTTGCTGCACACGCTGAAAAAAAGTCGCCTGACTGACTAAACGTGGGTTCCAACGCACATTTAACTCAAATAAATCATCTAAGCCCAAAGGGGCGATTAGTTGTATTTTTTGTTGATCATCCAATTTAACAGCGATAGCAGTGGCAGTTTCTGGCCACAACGATAGGGCATGCTCAATCGACTTGAGCGCCTGTATTTGCTCGCCATTTTCCAAGCGATACCACTGGTGTACTGTCGCTTGGTTGGTAACATCCCAATGAATGTGAGGAAAATCCAACTGCATCTGCTGTTGAATCCTTTGACCCTGTGTTCCATCATCATGTTCCGCATAATAAATCACATCAACTTCTGTGCCTTCCAGTGCATAGTGTTGTTGATGTCGCTGTGACCAAATCAAATTACGAACCACGCCTGCAGCCAAATAAGCCTGTCTATCCATGGCATACAGGGCATGTAAAATCTGCATGATGCCTTGATGCTGAAGCAGGTTATGCTTTAATTGGTCTGAATAGCTCATGTTCACTAAAGGGTTCATTATCGTTTTTTAAAGAGCGCTCTTGAGATCAATATAGCAAGCGTTGCGACTCATGGTCTTTATTCATTCATCGATGCAATGTATACAGCTCAATGCTTTTGTATTATTCAAATCAAATACAATGAAAAAAAAACAGAATCACTCATAAACAACTGTTCTATTTTTTAGAACACATTTTCACAATTACTCTAACGGTATTTTGAACCAAATTGGGCTACAATCAACCGAAAAAATTCTAAACTGCAGGTATGTCATGTCTTCTGTTATCGCATCTACAGCGATCCGTGGTCGCTTTCTAGATATTCAGAATACAGTTGCCCAAGCACGTGAAATTCACGACCAAGTGCGCTATTTCGAAGATGGTTTGCTGATTACGCAAGCCGGAAAAATTCAATGGTTCGGTCCATGGTCTGAGGGACAACATCATCTCCCAGATCAGGTTGACGTACAGCATTATCCAGATCAATTGATTGTTCCTGGTTTCATCGATACCCACATTCATTATCCACAAACGGAAATGATGGGGGCTTATGGTGAACAGCTACTGGAATGGCTCGATACCTATACCTTCCCAACCGAAATCCAATTTGAAGATCCGGCTTATGCAGAGCAAATTGCACAGTTCTTTGTAAACGAGTTACTCAAAAACGGAACCACAACAGCTCTTGTTTTTTGTACCGTTCATCCACAATCGGTCGATGCTTTATTTAAAGCTGCAGAACAGCATCAGATGCGCTTAATTGCCGGTAAGGTCATGATGGATCGACATGCCCCTGAAGCATTATGTGACACCGCGGAGAGTGGCTATAACGACTCCAAAGCACTCATCGAAAAGTGGCATGGCAAGGGCCGTAACCTGTATGCCATCACGCCTCGCTTTGCCCCAACCTCAACGCCTGAACAATTGGCACGGGCAGGGGAGCTAAAAGCCGAGTATCCTGATGTTTATGTGCATACGCATTTAAGTGAAAATAAAAATGAAATCGCGTGGGTCAAATCATTATTCCCTGAGCAAAACGGCTATTTGGACGTTTATCATCATTATGGTCTGACCGGATCACGTTCCGTGTTTGCGCACTGCGTGCATTTGGAAGATGCCGAGTGGGATTGTATGCATCAGACCAACTCTGCAATCGCGTTTTGTCCAACCTCGAACTTGTTCCTAGGCAGTGGTTTATTTCCATTAAAGAAAACATGGGAAAAACAGGTGAAAGTCGGCTTAGGCACAGACATTGGCGCAGGCACCTCATTTAACCAACTACAAACCATCAATGAAGCCTACAAAGTTCAACAACTTCAAGGCGATAAACTATCCGCATTTGAAGCGCTGTACCATGCCACTTTAGGTGGAGCAAAAGCCTTAGATCTAGAGGACAAACTTGGAAACTTTGATTTGGGCAAAGAAGCAGATTTTGTGGTGCTCGATTTAAATGCCACGGCTTTACAAGCCTTACGTCAACAACGTGCCAAAAATCTGGAAGATGCTTTATTTGCCCTCATGCTGATGGGTGATGATCGTAATATCCATGCCACCTATGTGTTTGGACAATGTGCTTATGTCAAAGCATAAAACGGCTCGACCGAGACGAAAAACAGCGTTGAAAATTGGACTGATTGCCGTCGCTTGTCTGTGCTTACTCAAGCGTGACAGCACTTCCAAGAAAAACTGATTACATTTTCAACGGCAAAAAAGATGCATCTGCGAGCCAGATGTATTAAAATTGGTTCATCTTTAGAGGTGTTGCAAGTCAACACCTTTTTTATTTTTTGATTTGCTTTTTTAGGTATCTACCCATGTCTGTTCAAATGAGCGTACTGATTTCCACTGAAGAAATTCAAGCTAAAGTGAAAGAGCTTGGCGCAAAAATTGATGCACACTATGCTAACAGCGACAAAGAGTTGGTGTTAATCGGTCTTTTACGCGGTTCTGTTATTTTTATGGCTGACCTTTGCCGCGCAATTTCAAAACCGCATGAACTCGACTTCATGACCGTTTCAAGTTATGGCGGTGGGACCGTATCTACTCGTGATGTAAAAATCTTAAAAGATTTAGACGGTGACATTAAAGATAAAGATGTCTTGGTGGTTGAAGATATTATCGATTCAGGCAATACCTTAAGCAAAGTTTTAGAAATTTTACAGACGCGTAATCCAAACTCAATCGAGCTTTGTACTTTGGTTAGCAAGCCTTCACGTCGTGAGATTGAACTCGAAGTAAAATTTTTAGGTTTTGAAGTCGAAGATAAATTTATCGTGGGTTATGGTCTGGACTATGATCAGAAATATCGTCACATTCCATTTATTGGCGAAATTGGTCTCTAAGCAAGATCAGATACTTAAGAGTGGCCGAAGGCCACTTTTTTTTACTTTTCTAGCTATTTCAGAACAAAAAAACAACAGTTTTTTGCATGTTTAGGCTGTAGCTCAGCGTAGTTTTGATTAAAGATAAAGATTGAACAAGTCGTAAAAAACAAATACATGATAACAAAAGGAGAGTTACTATGTGGTCACTCATTGTTGCGATTGTTGTTGGTTTTATTGCTGGTTTAATTGCACGTGCGATCCATCCTGGAGATGACAAAGCCGGTTTCATCATGACCACCCTTCTCGGGATAGCAGGTTCCTTACTTGCGACCTATGGCGGACGTTTATTAGGTCTGTATGGAGAAAATTCTGCTGCAGGATTTATCGCATCCGTTATTGGTGCGATCATCGTGTTGTTTATCTATAACCTTGTAACGAAAAAAACCCGCGTCTAATTTTTATAGCGCCATTAAAATACCCGCCTGTAGACGGGTATTTTTTTATTTATATTTTATTCATGACGTACAGCTGAAATTATTTGATCTCTTTTAACATCGATTCTAATTCAGCAGCAGGGTAAGCACCGGTTAAGATCGAACCATTGGCAAATACGATTCCCGGTGTACCACTTAGTTTTAAGCTTTTAGCTAATTTTAAATTTCGATCAATGGGGTTTGCACAACTTTTCGCTGACTTCGGTTGAATTCCCTTATTGATTAAATTATCCCAGGCCATAACAGGGTTTGACTCACAAAAAATCTGCTTAGATGGCGCCAACGACTGCGGTTTTATCGCTGTGACAAAAGTATAAATGGTCACATCATTAAGTTTTGCCAGTTCTACTTCAAGCTTCTTACAATATGGGCAATTTGGGTCAGAAAAGATCGCGATTTGGCGCTTCCCATTCCCCCTGACTGTTTTAATCGCATCTTGTAATGGAAGTTTATTCCACTCAGTTTTTTGCTGACTGAGGATCAATTGTTTGGTCAGATTTTTTTGATCTTTTAAACGAATCATAGAACCTGCGATCACATAATCCGCATTTTCACTCAAATACAAAATTTGATCTTCAACAAAGCCACTATATATGCCCGGCATTTCGGTACTTTGAATATTTTCAATTTTTAAACTAGGGTGCTTTTCTGCCAAGAGCTTTTGAACCTGTGCTACATCCGCCAAAGCAAAAGTCGAAAGGGTGGTACTCAACGCCAACGCACATATTTTTTTCAACATAGACCGAACTTCAACATTTAATTGATTCAGCATTCTAAGCCCTAACGTGTGAAAGTCTTGGGCTTTTTTCAGTTCATTACGCAATAGCTACATGCCGTTTCACGTGGAACATATTAAGCTTCATCAGGTGAATTAATTTCAACAGACACATGTACAATTTCTTCATGAATCGACAGCGCTTGGCGCACTTCATCTGCACTCAATGCCTGACTTGTTTCTAAAGCTACAATACATGAAAACTGACCTTTACCCACTTTCCACACATGTAAATCGGTTACATCGACGTCGACAGGCAATTGCATTAAAACCTCTCGAATCTCATCAACGACAGGATGATCCATTTCTGCGTCCAGTAATGTTTGTCCTGTTTCTTTCATCAGCCCAATGGCCCACTTACCAACAAGTACCGCACCAACAATCCCCAATAGCGCATCTAAAAATCCCCAGCCCATCCATTTTCCAGCAAATAAAGCCACAATCGCCAACACCGAAGTCACCGCATCTGCAACCACATGCATGAAGGCTGCTTTCTGATTGAGATCGTGATGATGATCATGCTGCTCCTCATGGCTATGCTCATGATGGTGATGGTGATGGTGATGGTGATGGTCATCATGCAATAACCAAGCACAGATTAAATTCACCACTAGACCTAAAATCGCAATAGGGATTGCTTCGTTATAATGAATTTGAACCGGGTTGAATAAGCGTTCTACCGAATGAAAGGCCATAAATGCAGCAACGACCATCAATAATATCGCGCTGCTATAGCCCGCTAAAATTTCAATTTTCCAAGTCCCAAAACTAAAACGAGCATCTTGGGCATAGTGGCGTGCCGCACGATAGGCAAAATAGGCCAAGCCTAATGCCAACATATGTGAACTCATATGCCAACCATCAGCCAATAATGCCATCGAATTAAAAATCCATCCGCCAATGACTTCTAACAACATCATGACTGCCGTTAAAATAGTGGCAATTAAGATCCGTTTTTGTGCGAGTGGATTACCTTCATCAAATTGATGATGATGAATTCGGATGGATGGGGAAGTTTTCATTAGGTTCTATGCTTAAATATACTCCCCCATAGTATATTTATTTTCGGGAGAAAGTGTTGAGTCATTTACATCAGGACAAAAAGATTTTAAATCGGGTTAAACGCCTACAAGGTCAGGTCAATGCGGTTGAACTGGCTTTACAGCAACCCGAAGCAGGGTGTATCGAGGTTTTACAACAGGTTGCGGCCATCAAAGGTGCTGTAAATGGATTAATGAATGAACTCATCGAAGCACATTTACGCCATCATGTATTACCTCAAGATGTTGAAATCAATGAAGTAGAACTGGAAGAATTTGTAAAACTGCTTAAACGCTATGGATAAAGTTACAAATGTGATTTGACCATGGAAAAAAATCGGCATTAAACTGAGCCCATATTTCCGTCTTTCTCATACAGCACAATATTAACCCTATTGGCTGTACCTCTGCGACTTTAAAATGACCACATCTCCCTCTTGGCGACCGTTCATCATGGTGAGCCTTGCACTCTGTATGGCACTATTGGTACAGCGCTAGCTAGTCCTCTGTATCCCATTTATCAGCAACTTTGGGGACTGCTGCCGAGTCATATCACCTATATCTTTGTTGCCTACATGTTTGGTTGCCTAGCGACCTTGCTGTTTTTAGGTCGTACCAGTAATAGTTTTGGTTTTTTAAGAACCCTGCAAATCGGTATGGCGTGCATCATCTTAGGTTTAAGCTTGTCGGTGTTTGCCAGTAATGCGCTGTGGTTATCTATCGGGCGCTTTATTATCGGGATTGCCTCGGGTTTAATCAGCACCTCAGCCATGCTTGGTTTGGTCTATACCATTCCTGAACCGCATAAAAATAATGCTCCACAGTTGAGTTCAATCATTACCGTGATTGGTTTTGGTCTTGGCCCATTTATTGGTGGAGTGATTGCCCAATTTTCGGAACAGCCTTTAGTCACCCCTTATATCCCTGTGATCTTTGGGGGGTTGGCGTGTTTAATAGGGTTATTTTTTATTCGCACACCGAATTTTGAGCCACAGCCTTTTTCAGTGGCACCACATTTGGAATTGCCTGAAAAGCGTGATCATTCACGATTTTATATCGCTGGACTGACTGCCTTTTGTGCCTTTGGTTCTTTTAGCTTATTTGCATCACTCGCACCCTCTTTCGTCAAAGATGCGATCCCATGGCATGGCCCTTTGGTCAGTGGTAGTGCCATTGCAAGTATCTTGCTGGTTTCCGCTGTCGTGCAATTTATGGCGAAATCGATTCCTTCTGCAAAATGTATCAATGCCGGCTTAATAGTGTTAATACTGAGCTATGCGCTCCTTGCGCTATGTATGACCCAACACTGGAGTGCATTGTTTTTTATTAGCGATATTTTAGTCGGTGTAGGGCATGGTCTAGGGCTTTTAGGCGCATTTGGCTTAGTTCATCAAATGACCAACAATCAAAACCGTGCTGCGGTGATCTCGACCTATTTGTTTATCGGATATTTAGGAACCATTATTCCAATTATTGCAGCCGGCTATTTATCTGATCATTTCGGCTTGATCGTCGGTGTTTTAGGTTTTTGTATGGGTGTAGGTTTATTGTGTATCGGCTTATTGCTTTGGCACCGTAGTCTGAACACCAATTAACCACTAAACTTATTCAAGAAGCATCTTGTATTGGGTGCTTCTTAAACCCAAAAATAATTAAGAAACCCTATAAAAATCAATCAAATTAAATTAAGATCTTGTCTGATGTGATTCAAAAATTTAAAAAATGCTAAAAATTCAATGTCAAATTAACACTGTAGAAAATCAAATCATTGCTAGCAGCGAATACGGGAATATTCACTATATTTTACCATTTGAATCCTTACCGCAATTAGAAACCTATGATTTTATCGTTTGGGGCTTTTTACCCATTGCCATGCGCCTTGGCATCCCGCTGCATATAGAAGGACCTATTTCAATACAAACCCTCCACTCCGCACGGGAGGTTTCAACTGTCTGGGCCGCTTGGTTACCTGATTTATATCAACCAGTCATGCTCAGTGCTGCATCGATTATCCAAACACCACCGGCAAACCAAACCACTCAAAATTTAAGCTTTTTTAGCGGTGGAATTGACTCCACATATAGTACATACAAAGCTTTTCTTGAAAATGGGCAAGACTCTGATTGTCTCACTGTGCATGGAATGGATTATAAATTTGATGACCATGAAAAATTTCAGGCCTTAATGGATCAGACCCATGACTTTAGAAGCCAAGTTTTTAAGCAAAGTCGCGTGGTAAAAACCGATGCTTACGCGCTGTACAGTAAATATGGCTGTAACCCTAAAGGTTCGCATGTCACACATATCTTTTCGCTGTTTTCCTGCGCTTCGATTTTTGAACATTACCAGCAATATCGAATTTCAGCCGATTACCGTTTAGATCAACAATTATTCGTTCATCCATATGGCTCAAATACAGCATCCAACCGATTGATGAAGAATCGATCTGGGGCCTTAATCACCCTCAACGATGATGTCACGCGATCACAAAAGACTGCATTTTTAAGCCAATCTGGCTTAGATTTACAAACCCTGTCGATCTGTGTGAACTATACGGCTCGCCCAAAAAATTGTGGTCAATGCAGTAAATGTATGCGCACCAAAGCCATGTTTTATGCCACTAGCCCCGAAATTCCCGATATCTTTTTAGATCGTCGCTTTGAAAAACAGTGGTATCAATCCATTCCATTAAGTTCAAAAATTAATCGTGCATTTTTAATTGATATTTTGTCAGCAGTCGAAAAATCTTCGCAACAGCAACAATTTCCAGACTATGCAACACTCAAAGTCAAAGTTGAAGCTGCATCGAAAAGAGCAGCGATCAATCCTTTTTATGGGATGAAAATGAAAGATGTGCTGAGATCGATCTTTAAAATCATTTTTGGCTCAAACCCAGGCTAAAGGGATGCAAAAAAAGCACGATGTTTTCGAACATCGTGCTTTGGATGGATATTTCAATGGATGAAACGAGGAGCTCAATCGTTTTATTACTTGCCGATACAGAACGATCCAAAAATCTTCCCAAGCAAATCATCCGCACTGAAATCGCCCGTAATTTCACCTAAGGCATTTTGCGCCAAACGTAGAGATTCAGCCACCAACTCACCCGCATGATAAACCACCAACTGCTCACGTGCTTCTGCAAGATAGCGCTGAGTGCGCTTCATTGCGTCTAAATGGCGTGTTCGAGCAATAAAGGTATCTTCCTCTGGTTGAAAGCCTGCATGCGCTGTAATCGCATCAATAAGCGCTTGAACGCCAGTTTCTTGTTTAGCCGAAACGCGAATATGTCGAAAACCGTTTAAATCGGTCATTTCCGCGGTAAATCCTGTCAAATCACATTTATTACCAATCAACATCAAACGCTTCGGTTCAATATGATCGGCAAAGTATGCTTGAGCCAATTGTAGTGGATCTTCGCCCTGACTTAAGTCATAGACCAAAAGTAACAAGTCAGCTTGCTCAATTTCTTTAATTGCGCGGCGAATCCCTTCTTTTTCGACGATATCACCGGTTTCACGTAAACCTGCGGTATCGGTCAAGGTAATCGGCAAACCATTGAGGCTGATTTTTTCATGTAAAACATCACGTGTCGTACCCGCAATATCCGTCACAATCGCACGTTCAACACCCGCTAAAGCATTGAGTAGCGATGACTTACCTGCATTGGGTTTACCGGCAATCACCACTTGTAGACCTTCACGCAGTAACTGACCTTGACGGGCAGATTGCTGCACAGCATGGACCGAGCTTGCCACTTCATCCAATAAACCCAAAATCTTACCATCCGCCAAAAAGTCGATTTCTTCTTCAGGAAAATCAATCGCTGCTTCCACATGCAAACGCAAATGGATAAGTTTTTCTAACACCGTATTGACCTTGCTCGAAAAAGCACCTTGTAATGAACGTACCGCAGAACGCGCAGCAGCTTGTGAGGTGGCATCAATCAGGTCGGCAATCGCCTCGGCTTGCACCAAGTCCATTTTGCCATTTTCAAAGGCGCGCATTGAAAATTCGCCCGCTTTTGCAGCAATAGCACCCAATTCAAGTAAGCGTGCCAATAATGCATTTTGAATAACGGGGCCGCCATGACCTTGAAGCTCCACCACATCCTCACCCGTAAAAGAGTGCGGATTTGGAAAGCAAATCACCAAACCTTCATCCATGATTTCATTCGATGCATCATAAAACTTACGGAAACCAGCAAAACGTGCTTCTGGTAAGGATTGCTGCGTTAATGCTTCTGCAATGGCATAAGATTTGGGACCAGACAGGCGAATCACGCCGACACCACCACGACCCGGCGGTGTGGCAATTGCTGCGATGGTGGTTCGGTTTAACATAAAATTTACCTAAAAATTTTCAAACGACAGATAAAGAAAAATCCGCCTAAGATTACCATCTTAAGCGGATTTATTCAGCCCATCAGCAATGCTTAGTTTGCTGAGTCAGCTGCTTCACGTTTTAAACGTTCTTTTTCAACAGATTTGTTAATCAAACCTTGTTGAAGAATAGTAATACTGTTGTTACAGATCCAGTAAAGCACAAGGCCCGCAGGGAAGAACAACATAAATACCGTAAAGATCACTGGCATGATTTTGAAGACTTTCGCCTGCATTGGATCAGCCGGTTGTGGGTTCAAACTTTGCTGAATAAACATGGTTAAGCCCATTAATAGCGGCAAAATAAACCACGGATCCATCGCAGATAAATCTTGAATCCAACCTAACCATGGCGCATGACGAAGTTCAACAGACTCCATCAATACCCAGTACAAAGCAAGGAAGATCGGCATTTGGAGCAATAACGGCAAGCAACCTGATAGTGGGTTTACTTGTTCACGTTTATACAATGCCATCATTTCTTGCGAGAAGCGCATACGGTCTTCACCGAACTCTTCTTTCATGCGTTGCATTTCAGGTGCAATCACACGCATTTTCGCCATAGAGCGGTAGCTCTTCGACGACAATGGCCACAAGATCAGTTTCACCAGAATCGTCAATAGAATAATTGACCAACCCCAGTTACCCACTAAACCGTGGAAAAACTCAAGACCGACGAACAATAATTTCGCAATTGGCCATAACCAACCATAGTCTACTGTTTGGTTTAAACCAACTGCCAATTCTTTTAATTCAGATTGGATTTTTGGACCTGAATAGAACGTTGCATCTACTTCTGCCACAGTTCCTGCAGGAACATTGATTGCAGGTGAAGTGAACTGAATAATGTTCATATCATCAGTAGATTTACGTGACTCAAGTTTCGCAGCATACGGTTGACCATTGGCTTGCGTTAATTTGATCTGTCCAGGAATCCACGCACTCACGAAGTAATGCTGAACCATTGCAACCCAACCGCCAGTTGCTTCAACATTCAATTTTTCTTCATTGAAGTTGGCAAATTTAAGTTTGTTGTAATGTTCTTCAGGCGAACCCCATGCACCACCAAGGAATGTACCTAAAGTGAAAATACCTTGATCAGATTTACCAGGATCTTCAGAGTTGTCGCGTTTAAGCTGACCAAACATCTGACCTTGCCAGTTCTGAGCACTGCGGTTCACAATTTTATGATTCACGACAACAGGGTATTCACCTTCAGTGAAGTTAAAGGTTTTAATAACCTCTACACCATCTGCTGTTTTATAAACCATTGGTACTGACAAAACTTTTGCTGTTTGGCCATCTTTACCCTTCACAGCTTTTGCGTCATTTAACGTATATGAAGATTTTTCAATCTCATAGGTTGGACGTCCTTTCGGATTGCTGTCAGGGCCATTAAGACCAATTAAGCCAGACTGAGCAACATAAGTACGTTTTGCATCGCTTTCAAGCATTACAAACGGTTCGTCGCTGTCTTTATTTTTGTCATGATTGAGTAATTCAATACGAACAATATCGCCACCCTTTGGATTAATCCAAAGATGGTAAAGGTCAGTTTGTACTGAAATTAACTGTTGACTAACAGGTGCAGTGGCATCTGTTGTTTGTTGTGTAGCAGCATTATTTGCTTGCGGCACATCAGTAGCAGCCGTAGCTGTCTGGCCATTTGGCAAATCGGCAGATACTTCATGCGTTACAACCGCAGCATTTTGCTGAGGTTTTTGTTGCGCATGTCCATAATCTTTCTGCCAAGCCAAAATGAGCAAATATGCGACAACAAACATGGCCCCTAGAATTGCAATCCTGGCCCATTGTTGCATAGGTATTACCCCAAGTGGTTAGAGTGATTTTGGTTCAATAAACGTTCACGAAAGGGTACAGCAACGTGACGCGTTTGAGAATCTATTTGCTGAAATGAAATAAAACGAATTGCTTTTGATGGAACAGGATCATAGCCTGAACCGCCCCAAGGATGACAACGGCAAATACGCTGAACAGCTAGACACACTCCACGTACAGCACCATGTTGATGGACTGCTTCCAAAGAATATTGAGAACATGTTGGAATATAACGACAGCGTGGTCCCAATAAAGGACTAATCGCAATCTGATAGAAACGAATGAGCCAATGCAGTAAACGAACCATTGGTCATCTCTACGCTTGTGGGGAGGTAGCTATTTTTTTATGCTTATTTGCAAGGCGCTGCAATTTTTGCCAAGCAAATTGTAATTGCTGATGCAACTCTGCATTCGGTACCGCCTCTATGCCCATTTTTGGCATAACGACAATATCTAATACATTAGACTGCTGTTGATGCAGGCGAAAACTTTCGCGTGCAAGTCGTTTTACTCGATTTCTTTCATGTGCGCGGCGCACTTTTTTCTTAGCAACAACAATACCCAAACGGCTATTCGGCTGTTCGGAGATTTTTGCTAGAAATAAGAAATGGGGTTGATGCACTTTAAAAAGCGCACCATCGAACACACTTTTATAATCGGCAGCACAGTGTATTCGCACATCTGTGCTAAAGCCGTAAAGTGTTGTCATAACACCCAAGTCTTGACAGTCTTAACTGAAATTAAACAGTTAAGCTGTGACGACCTTTTGCACGACGACGCGCTAATACTTGACGGCCAGCTTTAGTAGCCATGCGAGCACGGAAACCATGAACGCGTTTACGTTTCAACTCAGAAGGTTGGAAAGTACGTTTCATATCGAAACTCCAAAAATGATCTTTCAGTAAAGGTTCGCGATTTTAGTGCTCATTGCTTGAGCTGTCAATGAAAAACACGCTTTCTTTCAAAATCTAGGCTGTGATATATCAAGATAATATAAGGATTAGAAATTAGTCAGAAAGTTTTAAATTAAAATACTCACAAACTAAATCATTGTATATATTAATTATTTAAGTTATCTTCAAGTTTACTCACAGATTTATCCACAACCTCAAAATTGTGAATTGGTTTTTATGAATTTAAATTTGAACCAACCATCAAGTTATCCCCAGAATGGGTCGATCTTATAAATAAATTCAAATTTTAAAATTTAAATTTATTACTATTAGTGTTGATGTTTTCTGTGGAAAAAGCATTTTTAGATTTAAAAAACAAATAATTATATTGTGGATAATGATGTTTTTATAATTTTGATAGTTTGTGGATAACTTTGTGCTATAATTTATCCACAGCTTGCGGATAAACTTATCCACACGTGATTTAAATTTAAATTTAAACTCAATTTGCGTTTTTTTGATCGATTTCGACTGATTTGTTCATGACAGATGTGGATAAGATGGTTAGAATGGCTGCCCGCTTAGGCGGGGTTGAATTATTTTTTTCGTACAATGGACTGAAATAGGGGTTTCACATGCTTTGGACAGACTGCTTAACTCGCTTGCGACAAGAGCTTTCAGGAAATGTCTATACAATGTGGATACGCCCACTGGTGGCAGAAGATGCAGGTGATAGTCTAAAACTCTATGCACCGAATCCGTATTGGACACGCTATATTCAAGAGCACCATTTAGAACTGATCTCTATTTTAGCGGAACAGTTGTCTGAAGGTCGGGTACGTAAAGTCGAGATTTTGGTTGATTCACGGCCTGGTGCAATTTTATCTGCAGCTGAACAACCTGCAACAACCACCGCAGCATTAGAGTCAACGCCGCAAGTGTCTGCACCGAATCGTCCTAAAAAAGAAAAAGAAGAGACGTCATCAAAGAATAACCGTAAGCGTCAGCTTAACCCATTATTTACCTTTTCCTTGTTTGTTGAAGGCCGTTCCAATCAGATGGCGGCAGAAACCTGTCGTAAAGTACTTACACAACCCGGTGCTTCACAACATAATCCCTTATTTTTGTATGGGCCGACAGGTTTAGGTAAAACCCACTTAATGCAAGCAGTTGGTAATGCATTATTACAGGCCAAACCGAATGCACGGGTCATGTATATGACGGCTGAAAGTTTTGTACAAGACTTTGTGAGCTCTCTACAGCAAGGTAAGGTCGAAGAATTTAAGAAAAATTGTCGTTCGCTAGATTTGTTATTGGTGGATGATATTCATTTGTTGGCGGGTAAAGAGGCCAGCTTGGTTGAGTTTTTCTATACCTTCAACGCATTATTAGATGAATCTAAACAAATCATTTTAACTTCGGATCGTTATCCAAAAGAACTGACTGAGTTGGATCCACGTTTGGTTTCACGTTTTTCGTGGGGCTTATCGGTGGGTGTGGAACCACCAGATATCGAAACTCGTATTGAAATTTTACTGAAAAAAGCGGAAAGCAATGGCGTGGAACTTCCACGTAATTGTGCGCTGTTTATTGCTCAACAGGTGGTTGCCAATGTTCGTGAACTAGAAGGTGCGCTGAATAAAGTTGTAGCCATTTCTCGTTTTAAAGGTACCCCAATCGATCTAGATGTAGTGCGTGAATCGTTAAAAGATGTGTTGGCGATTCGTGCGCGCACCATTAGTACTGAAAATATTCAGCGTGTGGTGAGTGAATATTTCCGTATTCCGCTGAAAGAATTGGTTGGTCCAAAACGTACACGCATTTATGCACGTCCACGTCAGTTGGCTATGGGGCTAGCACGTGAGCTGACAGGGGATAGTTTCCCTGAAATTGGTATGGCTTTTGGTAATCGTGACCACAGTACTGTGATGCATGCCTGTGAAAAAGTACAAAGCCTGCGTGAAGAAGATCCAATCTTCAATGAGGACTATAAAAACTTGCAACGTCTGCTGCAAAGTTAAGTCTTTTCGTTCAAATTCTGTTCTTGCAATGCGGTATATTCTGCCGCATAGTACACTGCTAAAAAATTAATTTATTTTGTCTGTCTTCAGTTTTTAGAGGAATGTATCGTGCGTTTAAAAATCGCGAAAGAAAGCTTACTGAATGTTCTATCACATGTCGTAGGAGCGGTTGAACGTCGCCATACCTTAAATATTTTATCCAATGTAAAAGTGCAGGTAACAGAGCAAGCTTTGACCATTACCGGTTCGGATCTTGAAGTGGAATTGGTTGCGAGTACACCGCTGGCAGATGGCGCATGTTTACAAGCAGGGGTGACGACAGTTCCTGCGCGTAAACTGATGGATATCTGTAAATCATTACCTTCAGCGGCATTGATTGATTTGCAAATTACTGAAGATCAACGTTGTATTTTAAAATCTGGAAACAGTCGTTTTGTATTGGGTACTTTGCCTGCAGAAGACTATCCATTATTAACCACTGAAAATACTCAAGGCACTCAAGTTGGTGTGACTCAACGTGAGTTAAAGCGTTTATTCGAGAAAACATCTTTTGCCATGGCGGTTCAAGATGTGCGTTTTTATTTGACGGGTACTTTGCTTGAAATTGATGAAAATCAATTGCGTGCAGTAACGACCGATGGTCACCGTTTGGCGATGTGTGAAACAGCGGCAAGCTCGAATGCGACACAAGCAATGCAAGCGATTGTTCCACGCAAAGCCGTAGGTGAATTGCAGCGTCTATTGAGTGTTGAAGACGAGCAATTATCGTTGTTAATTGGTCGTGAATTATTAAATGTAACAATTACCATTGCCAGCCGTGATAAAGAGCAGGGTGATATTACCGTACGTTTCACCACAAAATTGATCGATGGTAAATTCCCAGACTACCGCCGTGTGATTCCACGTGGTGGCGATAAAAACGTGCGCATTGCACATGATGTATTTAAACAATCACTACAACGTGTGGCGATTTTAAGTAATGAAAAATTGCGCGGCGTATTCTTGAAGTTTGATGCGGACACTTTACAACTTCGTGCCAATAACCCTGAGCAGGATGAAGCTATCGAAGATCTCGCGATTCAATATGCTGATGCACCGATGGAAATGTCATTCAATGCACAGTACTTATTGGAAGTTCTGAATGTATTGGATGGTGATGATGTTGCAATGACCATGACAGAAGCGAACCAGTCGGTATTGGTACAAGATCCACAACAACAAGATCAAACCTATGTTGTGATGCCAATGCGTGTTTAATTTGGACTGACGTCTCAATTATTATGCATATCACGCGTTTACATGTAGAACGTGTTCGAAATTTAAAGACGGTTGCACTCTCTGGGTTGCAGCCGTTTAATGTCTTTTATGGGCAAAATGGTTCAGGTAAAACTTCTGTATTAGAAGCAGTACATTTGCTGGCAACTGGACGTTCTTTTCGAACCCATATTCCAAAAAACTATATTCAAAATAATAGCCCTGACGCTGTCGTCTTTGCGCAGTCTGCAACAGACCGTATTGGCATGCAAAAAATGCAGTCGGGCGAGCAAGTGATTAAAGTCAATGGCGACCTTGTGGGGACACAAGGGCAGTTGGCTAAGATTTTACCACTACAACTCATCGACCCACAAAGTACCGATATTATTGATCATGGTGCGAAGCCACGACGTCAACTTTTAGATTGGTTGATGTTCCACGTGGAACCGGAGTTTTACCATGCATGGCAATATTATGCGCGGGCATTAAAACAGCGGAATAGTTTGCTGAAATCACGACGTCATTTGAGTTTGTCTGACCTAGAACCGTGGAACAAAATGCTCAGTGATTATGGTGAGATATTACATAGTCTGCGCAGTAATGTGGTGGAACAGTGGACGCGATATTTCCAACAAGATCTCCAAGCATTATTGCCGCATTTAACAGTGACATTGGAATATAGTGCAGGCTTTCATGCTGAAACAGGACTGCTGAATGATCTGACCAATCAGCACTTTAAAGACTGCGAACGTGGCTATACTGAGTATGGTCCGCACCGTGCAGATTTAAGGTTGAAAACCGCTATGGGTGATGCAGATGTTGTGCTCTCTCGTGGGCAAAAAAAGTTATTGATCATGGCGTTAAAACTGTCACAGATTGCAATGCTACATGCTTGTAATAAGGAAACTGTGGTATTATTAGATGATCTGACAGCAGAATTAGATTTAACCGCACAACAGCGTTTAATTGAGCGTTTAAGCCATCTTGGTAGTCAAGTTTTTATTACCACTTTAGACCATGATTCAGTGCAAAAACACTTACATGATTTATCTATTTCTTATCAATTATTCAAAGTTGAAAATGGTACGGTGCAGGCTGTTGTGCAATGAAATACCACCTTTGGATAGACCTATTTTTCACTAGGGAGAAACCATGAGTTCAGAAGATCAAGCTGCTTCTCAAACAGAACAAACCATAGAAAAAGCTTATGATTCCTCTAGCATCAAAGTATTACGTGGTCTAGACGCTGTACGTAAGCGTCCGGGCATGTATATTGGTGATACTGACGATGGTACTGGCCTACACCACATGGTGTTTGAAGTTGTCGATAACTCAATTGATGAAGCGTTGGCAGGTCATTGTGACGAGATCAATGTAACCATTCATGAAGATGAATCTGTAAGCGTATCGGATAACGGTCGTGGTATTCCTACCGACATTCACCCAGAAGAAGGTGTTTCTGCAGCAGAAGTGATTTTGACGATTCTGCATGCGGGCGGTAAATTTGACGATAACAGCTATAAAGTTTCAGGCGGTCTACACGGTGTAGGTGTATCCGTGGTGAATGCGCTTTCAAGCAAGCTCGAATTAACCATTCATCGTGCAGGTCAAATCCACCAGCAAGAATATAAACACGGTGATTCCGTGTATCCATTAAAAGTGGTGGGTGAGACAGATCGTACAGGTACACGTGTACGTTTCTGGCCAAGTGCTGAAACCTTCAGTCAAACGATTTTTAATGTCGATATTTTGGCGCGTCGTTTACGTGAATTATCGTTCCTGAATGCAGGTGTACGAATTGTGCTACGTGACGAACGTATCAATTTAGAGCACGTTTATGACTATGAAGGTGGTTTGTCTGAGTTTGTAAAATATATCAACCAAGGCAAAACCCATCTCAATGATATCTTCCACTTCACTACTCAAGCCGATAATGGCATTGGTGTAGAAGTTGCATTGCAGTGGAATGATTCTTATCAGGAAAATGTTCGTTGCTTTACCAATAACATTCCACAAAAAGATGGTGGTACGCATTTAGCGGGTTTCCGTGCTGCATTAACTCGTGGCTTAAACAGCTACATGGAAAGCGAAAACTTACTCAAAAAAGAGAAAGTGGCGGTTTCTGGTGATGATGCACGTGAAGGTTTAACTGCAATTGTTTCGGTGAAAGTGCCTGATCCAAAATTCTCTTCGCAAACCAAAGAAAAATTGGTGTCGAGCGAAGTGAAAACTGCGGTTGAGCAAGCAATGAATAAATCGTTCTCTGAATATCTTTTAGAGAACCCCCAAGCCGCTAAATCTATTGCAGGCAAAATTATTGATGCAGCCCGTGCGCGTGATGCAGCGCGTAAAGCACGTGAAATGACTCGTCGTAAGAGTGCGCTTGATATTGCAGGCCTGCCAGGTAAATTGGCCGATTGTCAGGAAAAAGATCCTGCATTGTCTGAACTTTACTTAGTCGAAGGTGACTCTGCGGGCGGTTCTGCAAAACAGGGCCGTAACCGTAAGATGCAAGCGATTTTGCCGCTGAAAGGTAAAATCCTCAACGTGGAACGTGCACGTTTTGACAAGATGATTTCTTCACAAGAAGTGGGAACACTGATTACCGCTTTAGGTTGTGGTATTGGCCGTGAGGAATATAACCCAGATAAACTGCGTTATCACAAAATCATCATCATGACCGATGCCGACGTCGATGGTTCGCACATTCGTACGCTACTATTGACCTTCTTCTTCCGTCAAATGCCAGAACTTGTGGAACGTGGATATATTTATATTGCACAGCCACCGTTGTATAAGCTGAAAAAAGGCAAGCAAGAACAGTACATCAAAGATAATGATGCGCTTGAGACTTACCTGATTTCAAATGCAATTGATGAGCTTGAATTGCACATCAGTGCAGAAGCACCAGCCATTCGTGGTGAGGCTTTAGCTGGCGTGATTGCGGATTATCAAACCTCTCAAAAGAGCTTGCATCGTCTGACTGTACGTTATCCTGCAAGTGTGTTGGATGGTTTATTGGCAGTGGACGGCTTTAAGTTAGATCAAGCAAGTAACCAAGACTATGTACAGACTTGGGGTGAGCAGCTACGTGCCAATATTGAGAAAACTCAGCCTAGCTTACGTCCTGAATTAAGTTTAGAAACGTTTGAGAATGAGGATACCGAAGGCAATAAGTCAGCGACCTACTTCCCGCGTATTACCATCTATGTTCATAACTTACCACACCAATACTTGTTAGATTCAGGTTTATTAGGTTCAGGTGAATATGCGCGTTTACTCAAAAATTCGAAGAGTTGGTTCACCTTATTGGAAGAAGGTGCTTACCTACAAAAAGGCGAGCGCAAAATTCCAGTGAGCAGCTTCCATCAGGTTTGGCAAAACATCCTACAAGACTCACGCCGTGGCATGATGATTCAGCGCTATAAAGGTTTGGGTGAGATGAATGCTGAACAGCTTTGGGAAACTACAATGGATCCTGAGAACCGTAACATGCTGCAAGTAACGGTACAGGATGCGATTGAAGCTGATCGTATGTTCTCTTGCTTGATGGGTGATGATGTGGAACCACGTCGTGCTTTCATTGAAGAAAATGCGTTAAATGCGGATATTGATGCCTAAATTCTGATTACAGAATCATTCAAAAAAGCACTCTTCGGAGTGCTTTTTTTTGTGCTATCTTAAATAAAATTGAATATTAAATCGCCAATTTGTGTTTTATAAAATTGACTTATTCTGATGCTAAGCTCAAATCAATTTGAACTTAGCAGCTAAAAATAAGAGGTCTATATATGATGGACAATCAACTTGAACACATTCGTGACATCTGGGTAAATGCATTTTTTACCGGAAATTATACTGTTTTAGCCGAATACGAAGATGAGCACTTTAAGGTGGTTTATGAGCAAGACGGGCGTGTCGAAAGTAATTATGTCCGCTATGAACGTATTGCACATGCAGTGAAAAATGGGGTTTGGAAACCACAAAAACCAGACGTAGAATTTGAAGAATATGAGTTTAATCGTGACCAAACGGAGTGCAAAATTTTAATTGGTTTAGCTGAAACACAGCAGCAAATACAGGAAATCTGGCATTTTGATCAGACCTGGAAAATACAAGAATTACGTTTTTTAAAGGCAAAAAAAGCCCATCCTTCTGCCTTATCTTAAACAATAAAAAGTTTAAATTGATGTCGTGAGTGGAGATAAAATGCATCCATCTTGCAAATGTGGATAAGTTTTGTGAATTTTCACATTTAATAGTGTTCAGCATCAAAGTCATTTATAATTGTGGATAATATCATTTAAAAATATTTATCCACAAAAAAGTGGTTCGATATTTTGAATTTAAAAAATAAAAATGAATTTAAAACTAAGATTTGAATTTAAAAATGGCTTTTGTGGATAACTGTGGTAATGAGTTTGATGTGAAGTATATTTTTTTTGAATTCATTTACAAAATTAGGGTAAAGCGATCGCTGAATTTTTAGTTTCTTTACGAATAGAAATGCCTTAACGATGCAATAACCAGTTGGATATGAACATTCGATTTTTTAAATATTTTTTAGATTTATAGTGTGATTATTATTGTGAAGTATTAATAAAAAATCGCCGTGGAACATTTAAATTTCACGGCGATTGATTTTTTGAGCTTAAGTTAGGTTTTCTTAATAATGCAAATCTAGGGTTTTGCTTTTTAAATTAAGCCTCAAAACTACTTTCCATTTCTTCTAATTCCATCATTAATTCAAGCATTTGCTCTTCGACAGATTCAAGTTTGGCTTTTAATTCTGTTTGCTCATTCATAAGTTTGAGTAAGTCATCTTTACGACTGGCTTCATATAAAGCACTGTCTGCTAATAATTCCTCGATTTCGTTTAAGCGTGGCTGAATTTTGCTGATTTGCGCTTCATTTTTTTCAATGTTTTTACGAATCGGGCGGGTCAATTCACGCTGACGTGCAGCTTCTTTACGCTGCGCTTCTTTATCGACTTTGGAAATCGTTGGTTTAGTTTCAACTTGAGATTTGATGGGAATAGGGGCTTGTTGGCTATTTTTCATCATGTCGATTCGCGCTTGACGCAGCCAATCGGCATAAGCCACGAGGTCACCATCAAATTCGCGACATTTCCCATGATGTACCAATAATAATTCGTCACAAACACTGGCAATCAATTGACGTTCATGCGAAACCAAAACCACAGCGCCTTCAAAGTCTTGTAATGCCATAGTTAGCGCATGACGCATATCAAGGTCTAAATGGTTGGTCGGTTCATCTAGAATTAAAACATTGGGGCGCTGCCAAACAATCAAAGCCAAAGCCAATCGTGCTCGTTCACCGCCTGAAAATCCTTCACTTGGCGTATCCATGCGTTCGCCACTAAAACCAAAGCTACCTAAGAATGAACGTAATGCCGCTTCACTGATTTTTTTGTCAGCGATTCGAGATAATTGCAACATTGGGCTGGCATTGCCATCTAGAGCATCCATTTGATGCTGTGCAAAATAGCCAATATTCAACAGTTCCGAGGCTTTGCGTGTCCCTTGTAATAAGGGAAGATCACCAACCAAGGATTTAATTAAGGTTGATTTACCAGCACCATTCATTCCCAGTAAACCAATGCGACTGTTTGGGGTAATCTGTAAATTCACATTGGTGGCAATCAGTTTGTCACCATAGCCTATATCGACATGTTCCATTTGTAACAGTGGTGAGCTCATTTTGGTTGGCTCACGGAAACTAAAGGTAAATGGCGTATCGACATGCGCGGCAGAAAGTTCCTGCATGCGTTCTAATTGTTTAATACGACTTTGAGCCTGCTTAGCTTTAGTGGCTTTAGCTTTAAAACGGTCAATAAATTTTTGGAGATGTGCACGGGTTTCAAGTTGTTTTTCATAGGCTTGTTGTTGTTGTGCCAAGCGCTCAGAACGGGTGCGTTCAAAGGTTGAATAGTTGCCGGTGTAAAGTGTCAGCTCTTGATTTTCGATATGTAAAATATGATCAGTCACCGCATCTAAGAAATCACGGTCATGTGAAATCAAGATTAGTGTACCTTCGTAAGCTTTTAACCAATCTTCTAACCACAAAATCGCATCTAAGTCTAAGTGGTTGGTTGGTTCATCGAGTAATAAGAGGTCGGAACGGCTCATCAGGGTACGCGCAAGGTTTAAACGCATACGCCAACCACCTGAAAAGCTTGAAACATTGAGCTGGGACTGATGTTCAAAGAAACCCAGGCCGGCCATCAGTTGTGAGGCTTTGGATGGAGCTGTATAGCCATGGATTTCATCAAATCGGCCATATAAGTGTGCCAACGCTTCATTGTCTAATTGTTCTGGATGTTCAAGTTTATGTTGTATATCCCAATATTCCTCATCGCCTGAAAGAACGAAATCAATCGCTTTCATATCGAGTGCTTTGATTTCTTGTGCCATATGAGCGACGGTCCATACTGCAGGACGAGTTAAGGATCCGCCATCAGATTCCATTCCACCTAAAAGCGCAGAAAAAAGAGTGGATTTACCCGCACCATTTACACCGGTTAAGCCGATTTTCCAGCCTGGATGCAATTGCATAGATGCTTTTTGAAATAAAACACGCCCACCGCGACGAATGGAAAGTTGGTCTAACTGAATCATGGAACTAACTAAACAAGAAGAATGTGGGGCTATTCTAATGGATGGCTTTGCAAAAGAAAAAACAAAGCATCGCAACCATCTGAAAAAATGTGACAGATTCCACGTATTTAGGTATATTAAAAGGGCTATAGTATTAAAAAAATATTTCAAGTTGTTGTTTTAAATGGATTAATAAAACATATTGGGAATATAAGAAATGAGAAAAGGAATTTTAATTTTATCGCTTCTTTCAGGTGTGATGTCTGCACAAAGCTATGCCAATCAGAAGGTTTGTGTGTTCGATTTACTTGGAAAAGCAGGGGAATCTTATAAGCTGATGGAAGAGTGGTCTCTGGCTAGTAAGGCATGGGGAGCACAAGTTCAATTGATTTCATATCAAGATGAATCCAAAGTCGATAAAGATTTTAAAGAAGGGAAATGTGACGCATTTTATATGACCTCGATGCGGGCACGTGCGTATAACAAATTTGCCGGTTCGATTGATGCCATTGGTGGTGTACCGAACAATACCATCGCGCAAAAAGCCATAACCTATGTCTTAGATAAACGGAACAGTAAACGACTGATTAGCAATCTAGGTAAAGATAGTTATGAAGTGGCAGGGATCGGGCAAATTGGTTCAGCCTACATTTTTGTCCGTGATCGCAATATCAATAATTTAGAAAAAGCTGAAGGTAAGAAATTTGCCATTTTGCATTATGACTATGCGCAAAAAGTGATGGTCGACCGTGTTGGCGCTGTGCCAGTGATGTCAGAAATTTCTAATTTTATTCGCAAGTTTAATCAGGCCGAAGTTGAAATTGTGGCTGCGCCAGCTTATGCCTTTAAGCCACTCGAAATTTCAAAAGGCTTAGGCACTACCGGAGCGATGGTGAATTTTCCTGTGGTGAATGTCACGGCAGACCTGATTATTCGTAATAATAAATTCCCAGAAGGTTTTGCTGAACCTTCTCGGCAATGGTTTGTTAAGCAATTACCAAAAAGTTTTGCCATGGTGAAACGTATGGAAGCTGAAATTCCTGCCAAATATAAGATGAATCTCAGCAAAGATGATCAGTTGAAGTATCAGAAAATATTGCGTGAAGGACGGATGGATTTAACCAAACAAGGGATCTATGACTCCACTATGATGACGGTACTGAAAAAAGCCCGTTGTACGATTGAGCGAACCAATTTTGAGTGTTCAGTGGCGGGTGAATAAGCTTTTTTCTGTATTTCTTTGTAAATTTTGATGCAATCGCTGTAAATGTAAAAAGCCATTTTTGGAAAGATAAGATGATGATTATATTTATAATTTTACTTCATATAAAAAGTGATATACATCACAGAAAAACAGAATATGCCAAAATGACATAAATAAATGGAGTAAATGCTCTATTTTTTTTAAATTAACTTGCTTAATATCGGGCTTGTGTAAGGACACCTCTGAACCATAAAAAGATTTGAAAGGAAAATAGAATGAAAAAAACGCTCCTATCATTGGCTACGTTTGCTGCAATTGGCTTTGCTGGTTCAGCTCAGGCAGCAAAAGTAGATATCTGTGTATTTGACTTACTGGGTAAGTCAGGCGAGTCATATCAAATGGCTCAGGAATGGGCGCTTGCAGCAAAAGGCTGGGGTGCTGAAATTAACTTAATTCCGCGTCAAGACGAAGCAGTAGCCGACAATGATTTTAAAGCGGGTAAATGTGACGGTGTATTTATGACCGCAATGCGTGCCCGTCAGTACAATAAATTTGCAGGCTCTATTGATGCGCTGGGTGGCGCACCGAGCAATGCGATTGCACAACGTGCGATTACCTTTGCATTAGACCAACGTAATGCTGCAAAAATGGTCAGCAATCTAGGTGGTAAGAAATATGAAGTGGCGGGTATTGCCCCACTGGGTTCAGCATTCATCTTTGTCAAAGACAAAAAAATTGACTCAATTGAAAAAGCAGCAGGTAAAAAGTTTGCAGTTTTAGGCTATGACGAAGCACAAAAAATCATGGTGCAACGTGTCGGCGCTCAAGCTGTGATTTCAGATGTATCTAACTTTGTGGCGAAGTTTAATAATGGTCAGGTCGATATGGTGGGTGCGCCTGCATATGCCTACAAACCATTAGAGATCTATAAAGGTTTAGGTACCAATGGTGCGATGTTTAACTTCCCAGTTCTACAAGTGACTGCGGACTTTATTATTCGTCCTGACCAATTCCCAGCTGGCTTTGGTCAAAAATCACGTGATTGGTTTGTGAAACACTTACCGAAGAGTATCGCGATGATTAACCGTCTAGAAGCGGGTATTCCTGCGAAATATAAACTTAACCTAAGTGCAGAAGATAAAACCAAATATCAAAAATTACTGCGTGAAGGTCGTATGGATATGACGAAACGTGGCATTTATGATGCGGGCATGATGTCTGTTTTGAAAAAGGCACGTTGCTCTGTCGATAAAGCCAATTTTGAATGTTCACTTGGCGGCGAATAAGCTGATATTTAAAGAAAAAAGTCTGGTTTTATCCAGGCTTTTTTTTGCAAATTTACAGGTCATTCTCGCCATTGAGTGAGCAAAATATTCAGGTAATCTAAATTAAAATCGTGGGCTGTGAGTCAATTGAACCGAACTCAGCATGACCCAAAATTCAAAAAATGGTTAAAAAACAAAAACAGTAAAAAAACAAGGAAAGTCAGTATGAAACAATGGACAAAGGCATTGAGCGTTGCTGCTGCATTAATGGCGGTAAATGGCGTAGCTCAAGCGAAGCAAGTGGTATGTGTATTTGATTTGGTTGGTAAAAATGGTGATGTTTTTACCCTGATGAAAGATTATCAATTGGCGGCAAAAAACTGGGGCGCAGACATTGAGCTCCGCGTCGGTCAAAATGAAGCGGTGATTGCAGAAGATTTTAAAGCTGGTAAATGTGATGGGATCAGTGTTACTGGTATGCGTGGTCGCCAATTCAATAATTTTACCGGTTCTTTAGATGCCATTGGTGCGATTCCAGATTTGAAATTGGCCGTAAAAGTTATGCAAGGTCTTGCAAGTCCAACATTTGCTAAGAGCATGGTCAATAGTAAATATGAAGTGGCAGGTGTGATACCTGTTGGTGATGCCTATCTGTTAGTGAATGACCGAACTATTAATACTGTCGCTAAAGCAGCAGGTAAAAAAATTGCGGTGCTTGACTACGATGAAGCACAGAAAATTATGGTGCAGCAGGTCGGGGCTCAAGCGGTCAGTGCCGATGTAACCAATTTTGGCGCCAAATTTAACAATGGTCAGGTGGATATTATTGGTGCTCCTGCAGCTGTGTTCAAACCATTAGAATTACATAAAGGTTTAGGCAGCAAAGGCGCAATTGTCAATTATCCAATTTTACAAGTGACGGGAAATATTATTATTCGCCCAGATAAATTCCCAGCGGGGTATGGGCAAAAATCACGTGATTGGGTCAAAACACAATTACCTCGTGCATTCACCATTTTAGGAAAAATGAAATCGGAAATTCCAGCCAAATATTGGATGGATGTTCCAACTGCAGACAAAGCTGGTTATCAAAAAATGATGCGTGAAGCGCGTATTGATTTGACTAAACGTGGTATCTACGACAAGCGAATGATGAAACTATTATGGCAATTCCGCTGTAAACAAGATCCGAAAAACTTCGAATGCGCATTACAGGAAGAAAACTATAAATAAGTTTTAAATGAATCTTGAGAAAAATACTCTGATTTAACTTTAAACTGTGAAGACTGACCATATATTGAGTATGTTATACTTGAAATATGGTCTTTTCTTTTTAAAGACACCCCAATGACTCAGAGGAATCCATCATGAATGCTCAAGCACTTGTGCTGACTGACAATGCTGCCAATAAAGTACGCCAATTGCGTGAGAGTGAAGGTAATCAAGACCTTATGTTACGTGTATATGTGACTGGTGGTGGTTGTTCAGGTTTCTCATATGGGTTTAATTTTGCTGAAAGCCAAAACGAAGATGATGCTGAATTTATCAATGGTGATGTGAAGATGTTGGTTGATTCACTGAGCTATCAATATTTAGTTGGTTCAACAGTCGACTATATTGAAGGTCTTGAAGGTTCACGATTTGTGGTTCAAAACCCGAATGCGACAACCACGTGTGGATGTGGATCTTCATTCTCGATCTAATCGCGATGATGAATTGAGCCATAAAAAAGCCCTCATTTAGAGGGCTTTTTTAATGTTTAAAATCGATATTAGGCTTCAAATTTTAGTGCTTCTAATAGATCTAAAATTACGGTAGTCACGTCTTGAGTCAATTGATAATTATTAAAAATTTCATATGCCGTAATGGTGACATCGGTATCACTCGGAAGCAGGCGTTGTTCTTCTTCGATGAGGTCACGGATCGGCAATAGGGTTTGTTTGACCTGTAAATGCAAGACATCTTTAAACTCAAGATTTTCGTCTTCGAGCTCAATTAATTGCTCATTAAAAAAGGGTAAAAGTACCGCATGGAGATAAGGTTGAATGTCTGTAATATCAAAAATCTCAATATCACGGGTTTGTTCAATCGTGCTGATGTGGTCATTCACTTCAATTAAGATATGGTAGTAACTCACATTGCTCTCCACGGAAGATGTCATTGATATAAGGGGATTATTGCAGATCAACAATAACATGAAATGCTGATTTTTGTTGGTGAATCCTGCAATATCCTTATAAATTGTATGGTTTTTATGCTCAGGGCACACTAGCGATAATACAGTAAGCTTTGGTCTGCTGGCATCAGTTTAAAGTTTTCTAATTGTTGCGCGCCCAAGATTGGGTACATTAATGCAGCAGGGTCATTATGGTGAGATAAGCCGAGAGCATGTCCGAGTTCATGGGCAAGGGTGAGGCGTAAATCATCTTCGGCATCAAATTGATAAATATGAATCTGATCTCCCATAAAGACACCTTTATGAAACTCTCTTGCAGGAAAGCGCTGACTGGCTTGTATCACGCCTGCATTATATTGATCAATTTGCTGGTTATAGCTTGAGACTTGTTGATTAAATTGATCATTTTGCTGGTTATAGCTTGAGACTTGTTGATTAAATTGATCATTTTGCTGATTAAATCGATCTATTTCTTGGTCTAATTGCATTGCTTGTGCTTTGACTTGCGCAAGTTCTCTTTCAACGCGTTGCATATTGGGGCCTTGCACATGCTCGATTCGGCTCCAACTCATACGTTCTTGCGACAGCTGTACTATTTCAGCACGGATCATGGCTTGTTTTGATCGGAGCTGTTGCTCATTCATCTCCAGACCTTTTCTCGAATTTGCTAAGTTCTCGGCATATAAATCATTACGGGCTTTATCTGCGGCTAAGGTCTTTTGGACTTGCTTATAGGCATTGTATTGTTCTTGGCGATCATCATAAATTAGATGGATCGCCAGTTGTGCATTTGGGTCATAGATAAATAACGGTTTGAGTGTCCCTTTATGCCATATCTCTGCGGCTTCTTGGCTAAGTTGAATGACTTGTTGCTGGCTTAATCCAAAACGCGGATCGACATCAGCAACCCGATAACGCAGTCGGGTATCGAGAGGGTGTAAAAGTCGATCTGAAATTGAATTAAATTTCAGTTGAGGATGCTGCTTGGTTTGATAGATCCACCAAGTACTCAAAACGATGACAACAATAATTAAAATCAAACGCATAGCGTCGCAAAACTTGATTATTTTGCATTAATTTAACTGAAATTTAGCGCTATGCAAATCTAAGTATAGACAGATTGGCAGTCGAGAAGAATGTGGCTGTTTGAACTTTAGCGTGTTATTTGAATATTGCCTGATGCAGATAAAATCATCCACAAAAAAAACCGCGCTTTCGCGCGGTCTTTTTGAGCTTTGAAAGACTCAGTTAAAGCGACAAATTATTTTTTGTCATCTTTCACTTCAGTGAACTCAGCATCTACAACGCCGTCATCTGCTTTTTGAGCTTGACCTTCAGCGCCTTGGAAAGCGTTAGGATCAAAACCTTCAGCACCGCCTTGACCTTGTGCAGCTTCATAAGCACGTTGAGTGATCGGCATAATGATGTTTTGAAGTGCTTCAGTTTTCGCTTTGATTGCATCTACATCGTTTTCTTTAGTCGCTGCTTCGAGCTCAGCTACAGCAGCATCGATTGCAGATTTCTCATCAGCAGTTACCTGTTCACCAAGATCTTTTACTGCTTTTTGAGCAGAAGAAACAAGTGCATCAGCTTCGTTACGTGCTTTCGCTAATTCTTCAAATTTACGATCTTCTTCAGCATTCGCTTCAGCATCTTTGATCATCGCTTCAATTTCAGCATCGCTCAAACCAGAGTTAGCTTTAATTTGAATTGATTGCTCTTTACCTGTGCTCTTATCTTTTGCAGATACTTTCAAGATACCATCAGCGTTGATGTCAAATGATACTTCAATTTGTGGTACACCACGTGGAGCAGGTGGAATATCGCCCAATTGGAAGTTACCCAACAATTTGTTTTGTTGAGCCATTTTACGTTCACCTTGGTAAACTGAAATGTCTACAGCTGGTTGGTTGTCTGCAGCAGTTGAGAACACTTGAGATTTCTTCGCAGGAATCGTCGTGTTTTTCTCAATGATCGCTGTTAACACGCCACCCATTGTTTCAATACCAAGTGTAAGCGGAGTTACGTCAAGAAGAAGTACGTCAGTTTTATCACCTGAAAGTACTGCACCTTGAATCGCAGCACCCATCGCTACAGCTTCATCTGGGTTCACGTCTTTACGTGGCTCACGGCCGAAGAACTCTTGTACTTTTTGTTGTACAAGTGGCATACGAGACTGACCACCCACCAAGATTACGTCAGAGATGTCAGAGGTTGAAAGACCTGCATCTTTAAGTGCAATCTTACATGGCTCAATCGTACGAGCAACCAATTCAGCAACTAAACCTTCAAGTTTAGAGCGAGTCACATTGATCACTAAGTGTTTAGGACCAGTCGCATCTGCTGTGATGTATGGAAGGTTGATTTCTGTTGCATTCGAAGAAGAAAGCTCGATTTTTGCTTTTTCAGCAGCTTCTTTTAAACGTTGAAGTGCAAGCGGATCTTGTTTCAAGTTTACGCTTTGTTCTTTCTTGAACTCTTCAACCAAGTATTCAATTAATGCATTATCGAAGTCTTCACCACCAAGGAATGTATCACCGTTTGTAGACAACACTTCGATTTGTTGGTCGCCATCAAGGTCAGCGATTTCAATGATTGATACGTCGAAAGTACCACCACCTAAGTCGTAAACCGCAACTTTACGGTCGCCTTCTTTTTTGTCCATACCGAACGCAAGTGCAGCAGCTGTTGGTTCGTTGATGATACGTTTAACATCTAAACCAGCAATTTTACCTGCATCTTTAGTCGCTTGACGTTGAGCATCGTTAAAGTACGCAGGAACAGTAATTACCGCTTCAGTTACTGTTTCACCAAGGTAGTCTTCAGCTGTTTTTTTCATCTTTTTCAAGATTTCAGCAGAGATTTGTTGTGGTGCAAGTTTCTTGTCGTTTACATCAACCCAAGCATCGCCATTGTCAGCTTTGATGATTTTGTAAGGTACAAGGCCGATATCTTTTTGCACAGCTTGGTCTTGGTACTTACGACCGATCAAACGTTTGATTGCAAATAATGTGTTTTTAGGGTTAGTCACTGCTTGACGCTTAGCAGATTGACCGACAAGGATCTCGCCGTCTTTATACGCAATAATAGATGGGGTTGTACGAGCGCCTTCAGCGTTGTCGATTACTTTTACTTTGTCGCCTTCAAGTACTGCTACGCAAGAGTTTGTAGTACCTAAGTCAATACCAATGATTTTCGCCATTTGGATGTTTCCTCTAAAATTCTTTTACGATGTTTTCGCTTGTTATCCGATATGAGAGCCAATCAAAAATTTTCAAGTAATATTGGTTAAAATTTTTAATTCGTCTCAGAAAATTTGTCTTTATGCACCAACCATAACCATAGCAGGGCGTAATAGACGACCGTTTAAGCTATAGCCTTTTTGCAATACTGTCCCAATTTCATTCGATTTGGCATTTGGATCGATGCCCACAGCTTGGTGAAGATCTGCATTGAAACCATTTGCAGTATCCACAGCAACCACACCAAACTTTTCTAAAGTGCTGAGCAATGATTTCAGTGTAAGTTCTACACCTTCAGATAAACCTGATTTTTCATCACCTGCCGCAGCAATCGCGCGTTCAAGGTTATCAACTGACTCAAGCAATTGTTTTGCAAATTTTTCCAGCACAGTATCTTTATGCTTTTCAGATTCGCGTTGAATGCGTTCTACACTTTTTTGCGCTTCATATACGGCATTTGCAGTACGTGCTTTTTCAAGTTTTAAGCTTTCTTCTAAATTGGTGATTTGTGCTTGTAAATCTTCAACTGAAACTTCAGCTTGCTCGTTTTCAGCTTGAGTTTGCTGTTCTGCTTGCTCTTGTTGAAGATCTTGAGCGTCTTGGTTTTGCTCAGTCGCCATTGATTTACTCCGTTTAAATGGGTTCTTAAACATGTTCAGTCCTTATAGCTGTGCGTTCAAACGACATCGATGCGTAACTGCCATGCGTTTTGAATTCATGATTAATAAAAGAAATCGGGGCAGGGTATAAAAATTCAAGCGAAGTCAGCGATTAAATGCAATTTTTTATTCAAATAAATGGTTTTTCAGCAAAATATCGACTGCAAAATTAAATTCTATGAAAATATAAATTATTGATTTGAATGTATAATCATATTTTGATCGGATTTATAGATTTTCATCATAAATTTTAACGGTTTCTCTTTGTGCCTGAAAATTTTCATAATTTATCTATCGGAAGTGACCATATCCACTGGAGAGAGGGATATGGTGACTACCTCTAGATTTTAGAAACACTTTTCCATGCTGATTTCCCAAGAATCAGCATTTTTTTTTGCCTCAAAAAATAGTGGTTAATATTTATACATAAAAACTCTTAGTATCAGTTTTATTAAATATTTCACAAAAAATGATCAGCACAGTATTCTTTGTCTCAGATTCTATCGCTGTAGTTTCTTAATTTATTTCAAATGTGTTTTTCATGGCCTGCTTCTCTCATAAGCAGGCTTTTTTTTGCATGAAATTTATAAAAACAGCCACTTAAGTAACTGAGCTGCAAGTTTTGTTGGACTTTGTTGTATTCAAAAGCTGAGATCACGCTTGATTTAAAACTATTTATATTTATTTTATTAATAAAAAACAAAGCACTTGAGTTAAATAAATGATGTAAAGCCTCAATATAAAAGAAAACTGCTTGATTAATAAAACATTTCATAAGCTGTACCGTGTCTCGTACAAAGTACAACTTAGAAGGTGAGAACTTCACAGAATTATTTTCCATTATGACTCGGGCAAAGTTGAGCTTTGCTTTTAATGATTCAATGAAGGAAATAATGAAGATGAAAAAAATTGGTTTATTCGCTGTCGCAGTTTTAGGTTTTGGTTTAGCTGCGGTAGGTTGTACTTCTCAAGAAACTGTAGAATCTCCAGAAACCGCACAAGTAACGTCTGCAACTGAAGCATCTGTAACGACAGAGCAATCGGGTGCTGTGGTTCAAGCAGATCCATCAGCTCAAGGTGCTGAAGTTCAATCTGCGCCTGCACCGCAACCTACAGTTCAGCAATAAGATTGTTTAATGCTCTCTGACCTGTAACAACAGGCAGTCAAGAATAGACAGAAGATAGGATGCCTCTTCTGTCTATTTTCTTTTCTATTGCTTTTTTTTACCTTTTCTATTTTTAGTGAACGAAAAAAAAGCCCATCATGTAGATGAGCTTTTTACTTTTAACCGATCTGCAAAAACAACAATTAACGGCGATTTTCCCACGCGCGACGACGTTCTTCAGCCGCTTTACGTTGTTGATCTGATGCCTTTCTTAAATCTTGAATATTTTTTTTGCGCTCTTGCTCAATTTGTTTTCTACGATCTTGACTGGCTTTACGGCGCTGTTCTTCTAAGCGCTGACGCTCTTTGCTGACTTTTTGACGATCTTGTTCAGCACGTTTACGACGTTCAGCTTCAGAGTATTTACGCTGTTGTTCTAGACGTTGACGTTCGAGTTCGTTTTTACGACGATCCCACTCTTGTTGATTTTTACGATTCTGTTCCCAGTTACGCTGGTCAAGTTGCTGCTTTCTACGTTCGAGCTCTAAACGATTACGTTGTTGTTGCTGACGTTCCCATGTACGGCGGTCTTGTTCATAACGACTGTCATAACGGCGATCATAACGATTGTCATAGCGTCGATCATTATGATCATAACGGCGGTCATAACGTTGATCATAACGTCCATCGTAGTAACCATCTTCAGGGAATGCTACGCAGCCTACAGCCAAAAAAGCAGTCGCAAAAGACAGAAGGATGATCTTTTTAGCCATGGTGAGTATCCTTTATCGAGAATGGGTTAGCATAATCAACCCATAAAACTTGGGTAAATTGTCAATGACAACTCTATAAAAGAAGATTAGCTTAACTAGGTCTGTACTATGTATGTCGATGTTGAGACTTATATGTGAATATGGTCACATTTGACCTAGATCATGTAGAAAGTATGAAGAGCATAATTCGAAGGATAGAGCATGTTTGCATTGAACGAATCACTTAAAAATATGAAAGATAAAGGCCAAGGTACGGCTGCTCGGTTACTTGATCGTCTTCCTAACTTTGCCAAAGAAAGCCTCGCAAAACGTCTCGATTATCCGTTTATTTTTCCAGAATTAGATCCGCTGGTGAAATGCATGATGGCGGCTCAACTCAAGCAAGGTAAGTCAGGCTTTGTGACCGAAGACTATGTGAAGTCTCGTAAATTATTTGATTTACAGATGGAGTCGATCAAGACCAAGCCGACCTTTGTGAAACAAGTGCAAGATATACGTCTACCTTTACAAAGTGCTACGCTGTTTGCGCGTCATTATCATCCTGCTCCAAATAAAAAATTACCGATGATCGTGTTCTATCATGGTGGTGGTTTTGTGGTGGGTGGTCTAGACACGCATGATGAAGTTTGTCGTTTATTGGCCGTGCATGCCAAAGCACAAGTTTTAAGTATTGATTATCCTTTAACACCAGAAGCCAGCCCAGCTCAATTAATGCAAAGCTGTGAAGATGCCTTGGCTTGGACTTATCAAAATAGTCGTCAGTTAAAAATTCTAAAAAATCGAATTGCGGTGGCAGGGGATAGTGCAGGCGGCAATATTGCTACCGCAGTTGCGCAGCGCAGTGCTCAGAAAGTTTTTGCCCCGCAAGCTCAGCTATTAATTTATCCTGTGGTGGATTTCAAAAGTCGCCACCCATCTTTCTATGCGTATAAAGATGGTTTGGTTCTGACTGAAAAAGATATTGATGTCGTAACTGCTTTATATGCGGAACAACATGCAGTGGCCTTAGATGATCCATTAATTTCACCAACCTATGGAAAATTGGCAGGTATCGCACCCGCGTATATCGTGACGGCAGGGCATGACGTTTTACATGACGAAGGTGAAATTTATTCGCATAAACTCCGTCAGCAAGGGGTAAAAGTGTTTTATCAAGAATATACCGATCAAACCCATGGCTTTATTAACTTAACCCCGGTTTCGCACCGAGCTAAAAAATACGTGATTGAGATCAGTACGAAGTTCCGTAAATTTTGGGATAAACGTAGTTAATCATTCCTTTATATAAAGTAAACCCAGTGTTTCACGTGAAACACTGGGTTTTTATTTATTGGGTTATTTATCTTGGATTTTTGCAGCAGGAAAAACGAGGCTAAATTCTGGGACATAAAAGCTTTGCAATAATCGTGCTTCAGAAAAATTTGGAAAAATGTCCTGTGTGTTGTGCCATTCTACCTGTTTCAGTTTAGAGAGCCGTCCGCGAAACTTCGGTGAAAATTGATAACGCTTACCTTCCCACGCTTGTCTGATTTGCAACATCGCTACAGGGATATGATGACTATTAATATAGAAAGAACGCTGTGAACGTGATTTTTTTAAACGGATCTGCATTTTGTGTTGTTCAACTTCTATAGTACAGACCACTTCATTGTCATGTTGTTGCCATTCAAACTTTGCCAACTCTTTAGGAATACCCCAGAGTTTTTGGCCATGAATGACAGAGATATCTGTCGAAACATAAATCTTAGGTATCGAACTTAACCTTTTCTTACTCCATAAAGGGTGATCTAAAATCAGTAATTCGTCATAAGGACCCACAGGCGAATCATGATATCGGACCAATAACACCTGAACCACACGACCCAAAGCTGATGTCGCTAAACGGAACATCTGCGCTTGTTGGATAAAACTCGGAGAGATCCAATAATTCAAAATAAAAGCATCGCCACGCAGTTGCCAAGGCGGTAAATGTGTCAATGGAGTGTCCGACGGTATTATTTGCGTCATCATTGTTCTCGTTTTAATAATGGCAGAATAATTACTTTTTAATCATCAAAGACTAATATACAGTCAATAACAAGTACGAGATCAACCAGAAGAGTTAGCAAATGTTAAAACAGATTTTATTTACAGCAGCACTTGGCTGTGTGAGCTTAAGCAGTTTTGCTGCCAATACTATTGTCGAAATGAAAACCTCTCAAGGCAATATTGAAATTGAACTATTCAATGACAAGGCACCTATCTCAGCAAAAAACTTTGAAAGCTATGCAAAAGAAAAATTTTATAACGGTACAATCTTTCATCGCGTGATTCCTGGATTTATGGTTCAGGGTGGGGGCATGGATGTCAAAATGCAGGAGAAGCCAACAAAAGCGGCTATTAAGAATGAATCTAGTAATGGCTTGAGCAATAAGCGCGGCACATTGGCAATGGCACGGATGAATCATCCTGATTCAGCAAGCAGTCAGTTCTTTATTAATGTTGCAGACAATGACTTTCTCAATAAAAGTGCAATGAATGCGGGATATGCTGTTTTTGGTAAGGTTACTAAAGGTATGGATATCGTCGATAAAATCGTAAAAGTTCCAACTGCGAACTATGGAATGCACCAGAATGTCCCTGTAAACCCAGTGGTTATACAGAGTGTGGTGATTAAAGCAGCACCTGTGAAAAACTAAGCACACAAAATAGGAAAAAATAAATACATGATATTTGTAATAAATATCATGTATTTATGTGAATAAAGTGTATTTTTTGAACCATAATGGTGCATAAAAATAAAACACTCGTATTCTTTGTGAGTGAAAAGCACTTGCACGTGTAAGAAATTGCCCTATAATGAGCACCATACCGACGAGATAGAT